>QIGT01000255.1 GCA_003230835.1 Gammaproteobacteria bacterium | reverse complement strand
CGCGATGCCGAAACAGCTAAGGACATTTACATTGCGGTAGAGCGACTGGCTGCCTATGGAGAGTTTGAAGAAAAAGCTAGGGTGATGGGTAAAGATTTGGTCGGTTTAGGTTACCAGCCATTATTTCCTTACTTTGCCGAGCAGCAAGCTCAGGGTGCTTTTGTGGTGGTGAGTGATGCGTATGTGACCACCCAAAGTGGTACCGGCTTAGTGCATCAGGCGCCTGCCTTTGGTGAAGACGACAATCGTGTCCTGAAAGAGCACAACATTGAGGCCTTCGCTTGCCCGGTGACCTTGCATGGGATCTTTACCGAGGAAGTCTCAGATTTTGTTGGCCAGCATGTTAAAGACGCGGACAAAGAGATTATTAAGTATCTCAAGAATGCGGGTGCGTTATATCGGCAAGACGTCATTCAACACAGTTACCCTTATTGTTACCGCTCAGATACGCCGTTGATTTATCGCGCCATTCCATCTTGGTACGTTAATGTCACCGCGGTGCAACAGCGCTTGGTAGCAGCCAACCAACAAGTGCATTGGGTACCAGAACATATCAAGCAGGGTCGTTTTGGTAACTGGATCGAAGGAGCGGTTGATTGGGCCATATCTCGAAACCGAGTCTGGGGGACACCTCTACCCATTTGGATTAACGATGTCACCGGCGCTGCGGTTTGCATCGGTTCTATTGAAGAACTGGCGGGTTACACCGGTGTTACTTTAGATGATTTGCACCGCGAGCATGTTGATGGCTTGGAATTTAGTCTGGAGGGTGAGGAAGGGGTTTATCGGCGTGTCGAAGAAGTACTCGACTGTTGGTTTGAGTCAGGCTCGATGCCCTATGCGCAGCTACACTATCCGTTTGAAAATGAGAAAATTTTTGCTGCCGGTTTCCCGGCCGAATTTATCGCAGAAGGTCTAGATCAGACCCGCGGTTGGTTCTATACCTTAACCGTGCTCGCGGCAGCTATTTATGACAAGCCAGCTTTCAAGAACGTCATTGTAAATGGCATGGTCATGGCGCAAGACGGTAAGAAAATGTCTAAGCGGCTACGTAACTACACAGCCCCAGATGAACTCATGGAAAAGTATGGGGCTGATGCATTGCGTTTGTACCTCATTAACTCTGGGTTGGTGCGTGGCGAAGAACAACGTTTTATGGATGCCGGTGTGCGTGACATGACGCGTCGCGCGCTGCTGCCTTGGTATAACGCATTTTCGTTTCTAAAAACCTATGCAGGCATTGATGGCTGGTCGCCAGAAAAAGGTATGCATTTTGGTGACAACGTGCTTGATCAGTGGATTATGTCGAGATTGCAAACGTTGAAAAGTAATGTTGCATCGCAGATGAAAGGTTATCGTTTATATAATGTTGTGCCGCAACTTTTTTCCTTCATTGAAGATTTAACTAACTGGTATATCCGCTTGAACCGTTCTCGATTCTGGGGCGAAAGTGTCACCGCTGACAAAATATCAGCCTACAGTACGTTGTATACCGCCTTGGTAGAGCTGAGTCAGGTCATGGCCCCGTTCGCGCCATTTTTGTCTGAGCACCTATATCGTCAATTGGCACTCTTATCCGGCAAGCCCCCTAGTCCTGAATCGGTACATCTATGCGATTACCCACGCTCAGAAGACAATTATGTTAAACCGCAGTTAGAAGAGGCGGTTGATCAAATGCAACAGGTGGTGTTGTTGGGTCGGCAAAAACGCGAAGAGGTAAAAATTGGGCTGAGAACGCCCTTAGCAAGTTTGACGGTGGTGAATCGAGATCAGCAATTGTTAGACGAGATGCAAGCCCTGGATGGGTATATTGCGGAAGAACTGAACGTGCGCAAAGTTTCATATTCAGCGGATGAGGGCGCCTACATCGAGTTGGTGGCTAAACCCAACTTTCCGTTGCTCGGTAAACGATTGGGTAAGCGTATGAAAGCGTTCACCAAGGCGATCGGTGCGTTGAACCGCGAGCAGATCAACGAGCTACAAACCAACGGTACGATCTCTATCGATGATGAGCACTTTTCAGACCAGGAGATTCAGGTGTTGCAACAGGCCCGAGCTGGGACCAATACGGTGTCTAATAGTCGAATTGCGGTAGATCTAGATTGTAATCTAACGCCAGAATTGGTGCGCGGCGGGCATGCTCGGGAAATGGTTAACCGAATTCAACGAGCTCGAAAAGATCTCGGTTTTGAGGTGAGTGATCGAATTCATGTCAGCTACGATTGCAGCGGTGATTTGGCGCTTGCAGCGAAAGAGCACGGCGCCTACATCATGAGCGAAACTCTAGCGTTAGAGTTTGTCGGTGGGAATCTTGCGAGCTCAGGCGAAAGTACAGGCGAAAGTACAGGCGAACCGGCAGATGATGTGGTGGAGGCGCAAATCGATGGGGAGAGTTTCAATTTTGTCATCACTAAGGCCAATGCTTAGATGCTACGTTATACCTACACAGCACCACACGACGCTTCAAGAGTAGATCATGTAGGCACCTACACGAGACCGTTGCCGGTTTCTCTTGAGCGCATGTATGAAAATGCATTGGATTGGCAACACCTGCCTCATTTGCATGCCTCTAGTTTCACTGAAGTTGAATGTCTGCACAGTGGCGGCTGGGGTTGGCGGGCGCGAGTAAAAGACCACAAAGACAGAATCAGCTTGCTTGAGCTACGTCTGGAACGAGAACGTCGACGCTGGATCACAAGAAATCTTGCAGGACCAAATGAGGGCGCGGAAATATGGTCACATGTATTTGTCACTGCACCTCGCCAGATGGATATCGTGATTGATTATTTTGTACCTGGTGTGGCAAAGCAGATGCGTGAAAAAGTGGGTAAGAGCTATGCACGTGCTTATGAACTACTTTATGACGAAGACGTATTCATGATGACCGAGCGCCAAAGGCTCATCGACCAACGTCTGAATTCGATGCGTTCGCAGGAGGTCTGGCAAGGCCAGATTCCTTTAGCCGAGGAACTACCCAAGCGGGTAGAGTTTTCAAATAGGGAATTTTTGATCAATCACTTTAACGGTGAATGGCTGGTCTATCCTGCGGTATGTCCTCATCAACTCGGTCCGCTAACTGGAGACATTGATTGTGCTGGGCAGGTGACATGCCCGTGGCACGGTTATACCTTCGATGTTACAACAGGCCAGTGTATCAATGTCCCTCACATCAGCTTTGGCGTGTGCCCGATGATACAGGTCCAAGGGAACCAGTTGATCTTGAAGTGGGCGCAGGAGTCGGTGGCTTAGTGGCTGTTGGAGGCCGAGGTCTGTTTGTTTAAGTAGCGCATGCACTGCTGTGGGTAGGGTTTGCGAGGATAGCAGGGGAACTGAGATCTATTTTAAGATCTCCAGCCCGCCTACTAAAAAAATTGGAGGGATATCCGTTTGGAGGGGAGGGGCGGATGCGGATATCCCTCAAGGAAACTTTGTCTTTATCGGCTCAATGAGAGTATGTTACTTTAAGTAACAAGCAATGCAACTATAAGTAACGCAACACTATGTTGCATATTTGCAACGCGTTCCAAAGCTTTGTACCCTGTGGGTTTTCCTGATTGAGCCGACAATGGACTGGGATGATTTTCGTTACTTTTCTGCCACTGCTAGGCATGCATCGGTCAGAGGCGCGGCAGATGAGCTAGAAGTGAACCCCTCTACCGTCACCAGAAGGCTCGACAATTTAGAACAACGACTGGGCGTTTTACTATTTACACGCTCGCCGCAAGGTTTACGTATTACGCGTGAGGGAGCTGATGTCGCACGGCGAGTCAATGAAGTAGGCATACAGCTGGCGCGTATCGAAACCGAGTTAAAAGGTCATGATCAAAAACTCCAGGGTAGAATTCGTTTGGCGGTGCCAGATGTCTTGGCGACTCGTTTTGTATTGGCAGACCTGGCGCCATTTACTGAAGAATATCCGGCCATTGATATAGAGCTATTGACTGGATACCAAGATTTGAACATTGGCCAGGGCGAGGCGGATATAGTCATTAGAGCGACGGATACTCCGCCAGATCACCTGGTGGGTCGACCGCTCACTCGGGTTGCACTAGCCGCTTATGGCAGCACCGAGTACGTGGCCAACCATCAAGTACTGGTTGACTATCAAGGCGCGGCTTGGATCGATTGGGCAAGCAAGGGAGAGGTGATGGATTTATATGCGCAACTGCGTGAGCGCTACTTTTCTAACATCCACGTACACATCCGCTGTGACCAAATTCAAATGCAATATACGGCTATTAGAGCTCACATGGGCCTCGGCATATTGCCTTGTATCATTGGCGACAATGACCCGGAGTTGTTACGTTTACCGCACATGCCCGTACAGCAAAGCCCTATGTTGTGGTTGCTGACGCACCCAGACTTACGTGGCGCCAGACGTATTAAAGTGTTATCGGATTTTCTGCGGGGTATCTTCGAACAGCGTGAGCGGGAACTTCTTGGAGATCTCGCATGACTACTGTGTTACTTACAGATCATAGATCTTTCTTGCACCTCTATAGTGCGAAGCGCACACTAACGTTACGCACCTCTAAGGGAACACAGGGACGATGCCCAGCGCACCGCTCCGACTCCGTTGCGAGCTTGTCATCAATCCGCTCGGCGTTACCAATCATCCACATCTGTCTTGGTGGATTAATGACGCTCGCCCCGCTGAAATTCAAAGTGCTTATGAAATAATAGCCGCAACAACTGCCGTAAAGCTGCAAAATGATGAGGGAGATTTGTGGCAAAGTGGTCGCGTGGAAAGCTCAGAGAGTGCCCACGTGATCTACCAAGGTTTGCCTCTCGCCTCCGGGCAACGGGTTTGGTGGAAGGTGCGCACCTTTGACAGCGATGGGATGTCGAGCCCATGGAGTGAATTGTCTCATTTTGAGATGGGTCTGCTGGACGATGCAGACTGGCGCGCTCGATGGGTCGCCACGCCCCTGTTTGGCAGTCGCAGCCACGGAGTTCATGTTGCGGCATTGCGCCGGGAAATTAGTGTTGCTGCTGACCTTGTTCGGGCTCGTATCTACATCGCGGCCCTTGGCGATTATCGGCTCAGCGTCAATGGTCAGGTGGTTCGAGAAACTGTTTGTAGTGCCGTCTGGAGTAATTATGAGCAAGAACACTACTACCAAACCTTAGACCTCAAAGACATGCTGAGCCAAGGCGACAACGTGCTTGGTGTGTTGTTGGCAGACGGCTACTTTGCAGGCCACATTCCTGGCGCGGGTCGGTCGGTGTATGGTGACCGGCCTAAGTTGCGAGCAATGCTTGTACTGGAGTATGAGTCCGGTCATCAAACCGTCATTGGTACAGATTATATGTGGCGTTGGCGTCCTAGTTGGATTCTGTCCGCTGAAATCAACTCAGGTGAACATGTCGATGCGCGGCAACATGATCCGTCTTGGGATACCACCAAATACCTCGATCGTGGTTGGTTCAATGTGGACGTTGTTGAAGACATCGAAAGCCGGGCGAAATCTCAACCCTACCCGGCTATTGGCGTTCATCAAGCGTTGCGAGCGACAAAATCTGAAAGTAACGATGATCGAGATCGACACATTGCTAGTTACGATTTTGGTCAACAAATTGTAGGGCGTATCAAAGTTGATCTTAACTGTGCGCAGAGTGATGAAATTGTAGTGCGGTACAGTGTAGACGAAGAATTTAGTGAGCCAACTAGAGATTCGTTTACCAGCCTGGGTGAATCAGGGGAGGTTTTTGAGACGACTTTTGCGCTCCACACCTACAGGTATGTGCAAATAGAGACCACTGGGGTTCTTACCGAGATACTCGATGTGCATGCGCTGCGGGTCGGCCACTCTGATCTGCTGAGCATGACGTTACGTTCGGACCATGCCACTCTAAATCGGTTGTTTGAAGCGCTAGAGAATAACCTCAAGGCGGTGAGCTTTTCAGTACCTATGGCTGGCGTAGCGCAAGGGCAGCGGCTACCGCATATTGGTGTGGCGACCACCTGGGTACCTTTCCTGGCGCAGCAAAGTGGTGCTCGAGGGATTGTTACTAAATGGTTGGATGACATTAAGCAGAGTTCTCACCTACCAGATCGGACTGGCGCCTTTTCTCCAGCTGTGCTGAGTCCGCGAATTACTCAAGCAGAAGACGACTACACCCACTTCGAATACCTGGCTAATGTCCTATGGGCTTGTTACAGGTACCAAAATGATCGTACCGTGCTGCAAGAATGTTATGCAGAAATTCGTGTGGCTGCGCTTGGCTATCGCCATCGATTTCCAACGTTATTGCGTGAGTCTAATTCGCCTGCCTTGTATGGCGAAGGTGTTGCTGCAGGATTGGTAGCGACTTGTACGTTGTTTGGCGCACTTCGTATCGCGGGGCGCATTGCTGGGGTGTTAGGTCATTTAGGAGACTATGAGCGAATTGAGGGTTTGGCCGAAGATGTGCGACAGGCATTTAAGCGCCGATATTTGTCCAATGACGGGCACTTGCAGGGTGATACTCAATCTGTGTACGTCGCTGCGTTGTATCACAATCTACTCGACGATCATGAAAAGGAAATTGCGCAAACCCGGCTTATTGAACTTGTTCAGAACAAAAACTATCACGCAGATGTGGTGCCAGCAGTTGTGCATGGGTTGCTGCCGTGTCTAACCAATGCCGGTCGTTTGGATTTGGCTTACATGATCTTGTTACAAACTTCTCAACCGAGTTGGATGGCTAATATCCTTGCAGGAAATTCTCTGTTAACGCGTGAATTGGGTCAGTGTGGTATCGCAGATATCGGTCTGTTGGAGTGGTTGCAAGAAAGTTTAATCGGTATCTCCTTGGGAGACGACTATTCGGTCGATAAAAATGGTTATCGCAGCGTTCGTATATACCCAAGACCGCCCTTGGGTGCACAGTTTCTCGCAGGGGTGCCGATAGAGTTTGTAGAAGCTCGCATAGAAACATTGCAGGGGCGATTTGAAATCAAGTGGTATATCAATGGCGAAACCTTCGAATTGGATTTGCGCATTCCTCCTAGCTGTTGTGCAGAGGTCATCATGCCAGACGGTATTTCACAGAAAGTTCAAAGTGGCGCGCACCACTTTGTTATGGATTTCAGTATGGGTGGGGACGGCATTCCCACCTTGCTGGACATGGCCTCTGCCTCTGATAGGTAAATAGGTAAAGAGTGGTTAAAAGCAGGCATAGGAACCCTTAAATGGATGGCATACATGACCTAGGCGGTAAGCACGGTTTCGGAGCGATAAATCGTATTGAACCGAAACAGTCGTTGCCAGAAAGGTGGCATGCTGTTGTGTTTACCATCATCAATACATTGATGCGTAAAGGGGTGGCGAAGAATATTGATCACTTTCGTCATTCGGTAGAGCGAATCGACCCCATTAGTTATTTGACCGATGGGTACTATGGGCGCTGGTTAGGGGCTGCAGAGACCCTGCTGGTGGAAGCGGGCGAAATATCCCAGCAAGAAATTAACCTTCGGGTTGAAGCGCTGGGTGGCCAGCTAGGTCGCATTGCAGCGCGTCCGATGTCTGAGCCTGACACTTTTACTGCAAGCACCAAAAGGATTCCAGGTGCTCGTCGCGACCTGCAAAACCAGCCAAACTTTAAAGTGGGTGAACTGGTCGTGACCAACAAGACAGGTGTGGCCGGCCATACCCGCTTGCCAGCTTACGCGAGAAATGCGACCGGGAAGGTTGTTACTCATCACGGTGGTTGGATTTTTCCGGACAGCCATGCCCATGGTCGTGGCACTGCGGCTCAGCACCTCTATACAGTGGCTTTTTCGGCGCACACGATGTGGGGAGATGAAGCTGATTCCGAGGTAGAAATTTGTGTCGATCTGTTTGAGAGTTATCTAAGAGCAGTTGACGTATAAAGTGGGTTTTGCCTGTGTGATTCGCTGAGCTCATGAGACTTAATCAGAGGCTCCCTGATGCCCAGATTCTGATAAATTTGTAACTTTTTCAGTTACCTACAGTCTTCGCAATCTGCTTTTAACGGCTATGGCGTGCTAAATTCCAACTTTAACGCTGAAATTGGTTGTGCCGCTAAGCTTGCAATTCAGGCGCGGTCAAAGTAGGGTGCCGCCGCGATCTGCATTACACTGTCTTCCAGCTTCCTCGATAGACTTCGTTTATTGGTTTGAAATATAGATATGAACTAGGTCGCTCGTTAACTGCACCCGATTTGTGTGCATAAAATAAATGGAGCCCAATATGGCTACAGGTACTGTGAAGTGGTTTAACGCAACAAAAGGCTTTGGATTTATCCAGCCAGAAGACGGCGGCGACGACGTTTTTGTTCATGTCAGTGCAGTTGAGAAATCTGAGCTAACCGGTCTGGTAGAAGGCCAGCGAGTAAGCTACGAAGTTGTATCTGAGCGTGGCAAGACAGCCGCTGGTAACTTAGAGTCTGCATAGCTTAGGCGAGTTACAACGCAAGATTAGTTAGAAACTGGTGTAGCCTCTCGTTAACCATTTGAACCCTTCTCGAAGCGCTCGAAAAGCTTTTTCAGGAATGGTACGGTGATAAAGCGGCTGATCAGTTTCGTCCATGTCTTGCACCTTGATGGCACCATATTTGTGCCGCAAGTAGGCGTTGGTATCGATGCGGCTAAGGGTCCTAAACCACAAATGGTTTAATGGATGAAAGCCAGCGCGATAAGCAACAGCTATGCCGAAGTCGGCCAGATAGGGTGTCTCGTTCGCGACTACGAGAATATTTGGATTCTCTTTGAGATCTCCGTGGGCTATCCCGTGGGCGTGTAGTTCATCGATGAGTGATTTCAATCGTTGGAAGAAGACTGTCTTGTTGACAATCTCCTGCCGACAAAATGGCCTGCTTTCGATGTATTCGAGTACTAACCAATGTCCATCCACCAGGCCGTAGCACTTCGGCAAACCGGATAACCCCTCTAAACGTCGATATACGCTGTATTCGCGGCGCAACATGAGGTGCCGAAAAAGCAGTAATAAGCTGCTACCTCTCGCGGCCTTAACGAAGTATTTGGTTCCACCTACTGGTACTAGATAGGTTCGACTGTTGTTGCCCCTAGTGCCTACTTCTTGAATTTCAGGGAGAGCACAGAGGACGCGAACAACTTCGTCCGCAGTGACCTGCGCCGGCTCAGTTGACCGCGGATGGTCAGATGATTCGGCTTGCAAGGACATACATTAGATACAGCATAAGTGCGGCTGCGACCGGTTCACCATTGCGGCGCATACTTAATTTAAGCGACCAGGTTTGTGCTTGATCTTCTCGCCAGTTCTTGAAGTTAGGCAGCAACGCGGGTGTCATTGGCGCCCAAGCTAGCCACTCATCCCCAAATTTACGTCGCATTTGCTTGTCTTCGTAGGTAATGGTCACCGGGTAAAAGGTGTACAAAATCAAAGCGACTAACAGGCCACTCCACCAAAGCGCCGAGGCCAGTGCAAAGCCGAGCATGAGGGTGATATTGCCTGTGTATAAAGGATGTCTGACTAAGGCATAGGGCCCGCAGGTTGCCAACTCAGCGTTTTTTACGATATGACCCGAAGCCCACATTCGCATGGCGAGACCAAGAGCTACAAATGGGATGGCGACCCAAAACAGCGGTTCGATTGGGGTTCCAAAAATGGCTGAAACAATCACCAGCAATACAGATAATATTTGCCTGCCTGCTTCGTGATGGCGAATCTCTCGCCAAAGGTGAGCAATACCCGTAAGAGGGGGTAAATCTTTAGTGCGTCGTGACATAGTTGTAGTTGAGATACCCTTGGCAATTTTACTTTAGGCGCGCACCCTACCAGATGCGCAATGAATCTGCTTCGGCTAGGCGGTTAGCTGGGAGAAGGATCAGGGTAGAGTTCTCGCCACGCACCTCTAAGAACGCGCGAGGCTGATCGAAGAAACAGAACAACTAACACACTTGCGATGAAAATATCAGGCCACCCGGAGTTGGTGAACCAGACCGCAACGGTAGCTACGATCACGGCAATTCCTTCCGTCACATCATTACGAGAACACTCCCATACTGATGCCATATTTACATCGCTATCGCGGTAGGGGTACAACAAGCGCAGACACAATAAGTTGGCGCCTAGATTGAGAAGCGCAGCGATACCCATGGCTTCAAAGATTGGTGTTTCCATGTGGGATAACCGCCACGCAATTTGGCCAGCCACTGCCGCCGCGGTACCGAAGATCAATAGCCCCTTAAACAATGCGACCCGGGCTTTTGCTGCACAGGTTGCTCCGATGACAGCCAAACTCAGTGCGTAGGTTACTGCATCTCCGAAGTTGTCGAGGGCACCTGAGAGTAGCGACGAAGAACCACTGATTGAGGCTGCCGTGACCATCATAACAAAGGTCACGGCGTTGATCGCAAGTACGAATATGAGGACACGTCGCTGACCTGCTTCTAAAGCGCCTGCATCAATCTGAACTTGGCAACAACTATCACTCATAGGCTTGGCAAAAAATGAGATGTTGTATTGTCCCTCATTGGGATGCATAAGTCAGCCGGTGCGCCATGCACGCGCTTCACGACGCAGACATGGTCCGAATGACACAAACGAGTTAATTCAGGGAGAACACCATGCTAGAGACTAGTTCGGCTAATAAGGTGTAAGGTACAATCACTCTTTTGGGGCTTGCGGTTATGTCTTGGTGGAAAATTCTTCTCATCGTGGTTGGTGTTTTGACGCTTGGTGGCATAGGTGTCGCTTGGTATGTCATCAACCATGCTGAGTTAGACATGTACACACCATTGTACGTAGACAACTGCGGGCAGTGCCACGGTGATGGGTTGCAGGGTACTGAAAACGGTGTGGCGCTGCTGGGTACTAAACTTCACCGCGGGGATGATGTTAGAGCGTTGCAGCACAGCATCAAAAACGCCCATCCCAATTTTGGCCGTCCTGCTTTTGCGCAAGAACTCAGCGATACGCAGATCAAAGGGCTGGCGATCTACATAGGCGAAAGGCGCATGGGCCAGCGTTTTACGCAGTTCCAATTCGATAGAGAAGTGAGCATTCCAAGCGCGGTGCAATCTAGTGAGGAGCACAACTTTGAAATTGAGACAGTGATAGAAGGTCTTGATCCACTCATATTTTCTATTGAGCCGTTACCAGATGGCTCGTGGTTGGTGACCGAAAAAGAACGAGGACTCTCCATCGTGTCTAGCGATGGGGTTCAATCAGCACTGATTGAAGGCACACCAGAAATGGGCGGCTCAGTCGACATCATGGGTATTCAATACGGCTCAGGCTGGTTGCTGGATGTCGCCATTCACCCAGACTATGAAACTAACGGTTGGATATACTTGCACTACACAGATTTATGCGCAGAACAATGCGATAGCTCAATAATGTCTGCGTCAATGAACCGGCTTGATCGAGGGCGAATTGTGAATGGCCAATGGGTAGACGTGCAGACCATTTGGCAGGCTCCATGGGAATTTTACGTAGCAACACCAGATACAGGCGCCGGTGGGCGAATTGCCTTTGATGAGTCGGGGCACGTATATATTTCGGTGGGTATCAAGTCTGCTGACGGCACTGCGGATACTACCCCTCAAGATCTAAACAGTCCTTACGGCAAAATCCATCGAGTGCGAGATGATGGCTCGATCCCACTTGATAACCCGTTTGTTGTGGGTGGTAGCTCAAACTCGTCGGAGATAGATTTTGTCCGCAAGAGCATATGGACCTATGGCCATCGAAGCCAGCAGGGACTTGAGTGGCACCCGACACGCAAGCGCGTGTGGAACTCAGAGATGGGTCCGCGAGGTGGAGATGAGTTGAATGAGTTACTGCCTGGTCGTAATTATGGCTGGCCTTACTTTTCGTTAGGGCTTGAGTATGCGGGTACTCAGGTTGAACGGCATAAACCCAAGTCGATTGAGTTTGATCGTTCGCAGGTTGAACAAACCCTTGTGGACATAACACCGTCACCGGCTATATCCAGCTTTGTTGTCTATTCAGGTAGTCGCTTTGCTGGGTGGCAGGAGAATGTGTTGATTGGTTCACTCAAAGGTAGCTCTCTGTTTCGCATGGTTTTTGATGGTGCAGTCCTTGTGCACCGTGAGACCTTGATCAAGGATCTTGCGCGCATCCGCGACGTGGAGGTTGGTTTTGACGGCTTGGTATATCTGCTGCTCGAAAACAAAGCCGGTAGTACCATTGTTAAACTGGTGCCTAGTGAGGGCGGTGCGTAATGATTCTATCGACGCAGAATCACGAATTGCGCGCTGCAGATGCTTCTCGCCATCGACCCACGAAATCAGGGTCATAGGCGGTTTCTGGTGACGCCCTGACCAGTTCGTCTAACGATTGTGTGTCTGCGCCGATGAGTATGCGCCAGGTATTATTTTTCACTCCATTCAATATCGTGTTGGCTGCTTGTGCAGCGGGCAGTCCCATGGTGCGCATGTTGTCTATTTCTTGTTCACCTGCTGCTCTGATTTGCGCGTCACTCATGGCTTGGGTGTCATCACGACCGGCAATAGCCCAGCGCACCCTGGCCTCATTGACCTCTTCGATAGTCCAATTCTGGGGTTGATTATGGCCCAAGATTTGCAGACTGTTCGACAAGATATCTGTACCCGTGTGGCCAGGCATCACCACTGACACGCTCAGGTGAGGTGCGTTGAAACGAAAATCGTGTATCAAAGCTTCAGAAAAGCCCTTCACCGCAAATTTTGCGGTGCTATAGGCGGTATGTGGTAGCTGGGCACCTAACACGGCACGTAAGGCATTCGCGCTGCTCATATTAACCAAGTGGCCGGTAGAGCTGTTCATGAGTAGTGGTAGGAAAGTTCGAGTGACGAGGTATACCCCGGACCAACAGATATTAAAAGTTCGCTCCCATTCTTGTCTCGGGCTATTGATGAAACTTCCGCCACCGTTGATTCCGGCATTGTTGATGAGAAGATTGATATGTTCGGTGGAGTGATTTTTCTGAACATCTTGGCGGAATTTTATTACCTGTGTCTCATCAGCCACGTCACAGACAGAACCCGAAACAAGGACTTCTTTAGGGTTATCGGCGTGGCAAAGCTCAATTGTTTTGTTCAAGTTCGATTCAATCACGTCGCAAATGGCCACATGACAACCTTGCTGTACCAACTGCCGGGCCAGTGCTCTGCCGATGCCGGTGCCCGCACCGGTTATGACCGCTATTTTGCCATTAAAGTCCTGCATACCTAGTGTCCTGTCTGATTAACTCATCTGGTGAGGAGTGGGCATATGGGTGATACTTCTATTATCGCGTTGTTCGATGGTGAATAGCTCGTAGAGGATAGAAGTCTTTAATGAAAAAGTTACCAAGCTCAGTTGTTTCCTACAAGAAAACACCTACCTTTTCCCAAGACACCATACCGGCTGGAATACTGAATGCACATCAGACCAAGGCAGGCACCTGGGGTAAAATTGTTATTCTAGAAGGTGAATTATTGTACCGAATTCTAGAACCCACCGTGGAAGAGGTGTCGCTTTGCGCAGATACATTTGGCGTGGTCGAACCACAAATACTCCATCAAGTAGAGCCAATTGGGAAGGTGAGTTTCTATGTCGAGTTCTTGCGATGAGCGATTCACAGGCTGCAATTCGTGCCGAAGCTTTAGAGAGCTTGCTGGTTGAAAAAGGACTACTTGATCCAAATGACATAGATGCCGTGATTGAGTTGTACAACGAACGGGTGGGCCCCATGAACGGTGCGCGGGTGGTGGCCAAAGCATGGCGTGATGCGCAATTCAAATCACGGCTTATGGCTGATGCTACCTCAGCCATAGAGGAGTTTGAGTTTGAAGGTGGAGAGGTGCAAAAACTGGTTGTGGTAGAAAACACGGATGAAGTGCATAACCTGGTGGTGTGTACGTTGTGTTCTTGTTATCCCTGGGCGGTACTTGGCTTGCCACCAAAATGGTACAAAGATCCAGCTTATCGCTCTAGGGTGGTTCGTGAGCCGCGTGTTGTGTTAACAGAGTTTGGCGTGCAGCTTGCTGCATCAAAAAAAGTAAGGGTGTGGGATTCATCGGCGGAAATTCGCTATATGGTCCTACCTCAGCAACCTCAAACTTGGTTGGGCTTAGATGAACAGGCGCTTGCTAGCAAAATCACCCGAGACAGCATGATTGGTGTTGAGGTGCTAACAGATGACCTCTGAGATGAATATCGAGCTAGACGAAGTACTACAGCCGCCAATGGCAAACGGTGAAGTCATATTTGAAGAGCCGTGGCAGGGTCGTGTGTTCGGCATGGCTGTGGCGCTGTCTCGGGCTGAAGTTTTCATGTGGAGTGAGTTTCAGCAAAGTTTAATTGATGTAGTTGGCGATTGGGACCGGTGGGCGGCTGCAAGGCAGGCAGATGAAATTGGAACTTATCAATATTATGAACACTTTTCGAAAGCCTTGAACAAATTGTTAGTGGAGAAGTCGCTGCTGTCGGAGCAAGATTATTCTACTCGGGTTGCAGAATTTAGTGCGCGCCCGCACGGACATGATCACAGTCATTAGCTTGTTGGACTACTAGCTTGTTGGGCTACTAGATAGATGGGCTGCCACTTAAGTAATCTTGAATTGAATCCATGTCCCCTCTAAACACTATCCGAGACTGCTTTTTTTTCAATTGATAGTCGTACATGGGATCGTAGTAGTGAGTGAGCAAAGCGTGTACCCAGGAATCGTGGCTACAGTGTCCATCAAAGCTGTCTACCAATAATTTTGAGATGAGTTCGTATTGCACGCCGCCAAGCCGTCGAGCAATACGCTTTAATGCCTGTTGGTAGCGATTTTGTAATAACGTGGCCTCTAGCGGTGTTTGCATGGCTTGGTCGATATATTCACTGCGTATGTGTTCCACCCGTTGTGCTACGGTCGCTTCTAACAAAAGCAGGGGTGAGCGCTGCATACGTGCGTGCCAAGCCTGGGGTACAGCAAGACGGCCAATGGTGCGGCTTTCATCTTCTAACACTAGTCGAGTATGGCTTTTTTCAACATAGTCATAGGCGATACGGTTTTCAAAACTGGCCAACGACGGTTGCCCCTCGGGGTAGGCACCGAACGCCGAACCTCGATGCCTAGCCAGATCTTCTAAGTCGATGGCTTCGGACACGCGACCGATCAGAACAGTTTTTTTGACGCCGGTACGACCTGCAATCACCCACCAGGGGCGGGACTCTTCTGCGGCTTGATCGAGTATCTCTACGCAAGTCCTACGCAGTGCTTTATATCCACCCGCAAGTCGTTGCGTGGGCATGTTTATCTGCGCAAGCCAAGTGCAGGCTATGCTCGATCGTTGTCCACCTCGCCAACACATGACCTGAGCGTTGGGATTAGCTTCTAACCAAGTTGCCCAGGCGTGCACACGCATTTCCTTGGTTTCACCGCAAACGAGTTGATGACCCAATGCAGTGGCCGTTTGGTTGCCGTGTTTTTGGTAGGCAGTGCCAACTTGTTCACGCTCGTTGTTGTTGAGAATCGCTATATTGTGGCTGTTGGGTACGCTGCCTTGGTCGAATTCTATGGGCGCACGCACATCCAACAGAGGCGTTCTGTGCCTAATAACATCTAACAGAGGGTTATTGTTAGGGCGCGCGTTCAGTGATAGCGATGCCGGATTTGAATTGCTCAAGATGTTCCCTAAGTATTTCTATGACGTCATCACGTTGTTGGTCTTGCGCTACACTGATGGCTTTTTGTTGTAGTTCAATGGCTTGATCGAAATCGCCGCGTGCCGCGAAGGTTGCAGCCCAGGTGTCTAAGTATTCTGGTCGTGTATTTGCATCAGTGTTGTTCGCCATGAGGTGGTTCATAATCTTCTGTGCGTACTTTTCTCGCTTTAAACCAGATACATCCGATACCGTTAAGGTCCAAGCGACTTCGTTCACAATGTCGCCATCGTCTCGAGCAATTTTAACAGCCCGTTTGTACCATCGAATGGCCTTTCCTATGGAAGACTTCTTGCCTATGCCTCGCGCGTAAAGGTTGCCTAGTACGATCATGGCTTCCGAGTTCTTGTTTTTTGCTAGATCTTCAAGCCAAAGATAAATTTTATCCTCGCCTTTTGCTCCTGGGTTAGCCTCTTGGTTATCTTTCTGGCCAGATAAAAATCGACCGTAACTCAGTATAGCTTGTGGGTTGTTCAGTTTCGCGGCACGCAGGAAGTAATTGTTGGCGAGGCTTGAATCTTGTTCTACATGAAGTCCTGCGTTGTATAAGTGCCCCAAATATAAGAGCGCTTCGGCGTGATCGAGATCACCGGCCTGACTTAACAAAGGTATGCCAGCATCTCGGTTTTCTTCGCCATAGTAGTCGTTCAAATAAAGGTTGGCGAGCGTGTACATAGAATCGGTGGAGCCTAAGGCGATGGCATGCATATGATTCTCTAACGCCCGTTCGCGAAGCTGTTCGCGAAGGTTATCGTCTTGGGCGTCTTCGGCTTGGGTCCAGTAAATTCGTGCTAACAAGGTGTTGGCTAATACGTTGCCGGTTCTTGATGCGACCTTGAGCCAGCTAATGGCTTGTTCGTACTTCTTGATACTTGTGAGATAAGCACCTATTGCAGTTTGTGCAGCGTTGTCCATTTTTGAGGCTAACAATCGCATAAATGGCCACGGGTTGGTTGGTACTTCTTTTCCCTCGAGCGCGAAGCCCTTTAAGATATGGCTAAGGTCGAAATGCATTTGCCGTAGCGTACCCTTTGTCGGTCTGGCCACCAGCATGAGCCCAAAATGAGTGTCTTCGCTACTTTGATATATCGAACCTACTGGCGATGTTTTCTCAGTGCGTGCATAAGTATGGGCATCGTATATTGTCATCACGGTATAGGGGTTTGTGCGTGTACCATTGCCAGAAGCCAACATATGAGTTTGTAGCTTTGCAAGCCAAGCATCATGCGGTGCTTTAGCCTCGGCAGATTCCACATGGGCATAAAATAGGCCCATGGCAAAGTGCCCAGTCTGGCTACCGTAGTAAATGTCTAGAATGGCCGCGCCAAGGCTGCCGAGCTTCAACGGTTCATCTTCTGCAAGTTGTAGGGCTTGCTGCTCGAGCTCTAGCAGGCGTTGGAGCCGGGTGCTGAGATCCGACTCCAGCACGAACTTTTCTCGTAATGATTCCGGTGTTTGAAGCCGCGGGGATATCTCTTCGTTCGATTGAGCATCTGATCGAGCATCCGATTGAGTATCCGATTGGGCAAAGGCATATCCGCCCAACCCTAAGCTGAGTAGGCAAGTTAAAAGCAAATTTCGCATAGGTGCGTTATAGCATCCTCTGTCGGAGGGAACAAACGTTTGGACCACAAAGTGGGTAGCTTGTTCTACTCATTTGATTTAAGCCATCTTGTACTACCCCTTGATGCGGCTATTGATCTGATTACACTGTATGTAGATGTTTTTGTGGAGTTACCAATGGGGTTTGCAGCAAAGCTTGAAATGCCCAGCGCAGAAAACGCGCTACCGGGTAGAGAAGATAATGTGCCGGTTCCTGCCCAGCATTTTGTATTAGGTCGACCTTTACAGCCGCCATTTCCAAAAAACTTAGAAACGGTGCAATTTGGCATGGGCTGTTTTTGGGGTGCAGAGCGAGTATTTTGGCAAACTCAAGGGGTATATACCACCGCAGTAGGTTATGCCGGTGGGTATACGGCCAATCCCACCTACGAGGAGGTCTGCAGTGGCGGTACAGGGCATACCGAAGTTGTTTTAGTGGTGTTTGATGCGCACATTGTTGCCTTTACAGAAATATTGAAGCTGTTTTGGGAAGGTCATGATCCAACTCAGGGCATGCGCCAGGGTAATGATATGGGTACCCAGTATCGCTCCGCCATTTATGTCTCTAATGACGCGCAACGCCAGGCTGCTGTGCATTCCAAGACATCCTTTCAAGAAGCTCTGGGTGCAGCGGGTTATGGTCTGATCAGTACAGAGATAGAAGCACAGGTAGAGATGTTTTATGCAGAGCACGATCACCAACAGTACCTTGCCAAAGTACCTAACGGATATTGTGGGCTGGGTGGGACAGGTGTGAGTTGCGGGGTTCCCTAGCTCACTCGAGTGCGAAGCTTGCCGCAGCGAGCACATTGTTCAATGCTGACCAGCTTGCCTTGTTGCACATCGAACTGCTTTTTATCGTCGAATTGCCATTTGTGAAAGCCACTCTTACACAGGGTGTGGGCTTGTGCTCGTCTTTGTTGCTTTTGTTTGCGAAATTTTTCAAGGTTAGTGGGTTTGTCCATGTTGCTATTCTACCCAATCCAGCGATAGCGGTATAAACTCGTCTGTCTTTTTTGCACAGGCAGCAAACATGACATCTTCTACCCAAGCACCGTCTGCGCGGACAACGTTGAAACGAAACGCAGTAAGGGCACAATACAATACAGAGGTTCTGCGTGAGGTATTGGCGAGTCAGCAAATTTGCACGGTGGCCTATGTTCAGGAAGGCGAACCCCGCCAAATAGCCACGCTTTATTTCTGTGACGACACGCACATGTACCTTCACGGCAACCGGCAAAGTGCATTGCTACGCCATATGTCCCAAGGTGGTGAGGTGTGTATCAGTGTCATGTTGGTGGATGGCATTGTGGTGGCTCGAAGCGGTTTTCATTGTTCTATGAATTATCGCTCCGTGACCTTATTTGGTAAGGGTGAAGGGGTTACCGGGCCAGCGCATAGAAAAGCACTGGATGATTTTGTTGCAGTACTTATCCCTGGGCATGAAAAAGTGGTACGCGAGCCTACATCCCAAGAGCTTGCAGCCACCGCCGTCGCTCGCATACCACTGCACGAGATGTCTGCAAAAATTCGTGCCGGTGATCCGATAGACGATGAAGGCGATCTTGATAGCGAGGTTTGGGCAGGCGAAATACCGTTAAGAAAAACTGCGCTGACGCCGATTGCGAGTGCGAATTTACGGGCAGATATTATACTGCCGCAATACATTGAACATTTACAAGTAAAGGGGTAGCTGTGGCATTTCCATTGACAGGAATTAAGGTGTTAGACATGTCCCGTGTGTTAGCGGGGCCATTTGCGGGCCGTATGTTGTGTGACCTAGGTGCAGACGTCGTTAAACTTGAACCCCCGGAAGGCGACATAACTCGGTTGTGGGGGCGCAAAGTGGGTGGCGTTTCAGGCTACTTCCACCAACAAAATGCGGGTAAGCGAGACATATCGGTAGATTTGTCCAATGCCAGGGGGGCAGAGCTGGTTAAGGCTTTGGTTGCCCAGGCGGATGTTTTGATTGAGAACTTTCGACCGGATGTCATGGCTCGATTGGGTCTCGACTACGCTACTCTAGCCGAGGTTAATCCGCGCTTGATCATGCTGTCTATTTCTGGATTTGGTGCGAATAACGCTGATAGTCGAAGAGCCGCATATGCCCCCATAGTGCATGCTGAAACCGGCTTGGTTGATCGGCAAATGACGATCAGTGATGCATTTCCGGCAGACATTGCATGTTCCTTGGCGGATACCAATGCGTCTTTGCATGGCCTAGTGGCGTTATTGGCAGCACTGTACGCGCGAAAATCAAGCGGCGCTGGCGAGCATATTGACCTTGCCATGGTCGACGCCACTATCGTCACTAATGACGGTATGAATTTCGCGTTAGAAGATGTGCGTCGACCGATGCCCAATGAGGTGTACGAAACGGCTGCAGGTTACTTAATGTTGGCTGGAGACTTTCGCTATATTTGGCATCAGCTGCACACCCTGTGCGGTGTTGAAGACGGTTTAGGTAGTGATGTGCAGCTGCAGGAAAAAATTATTGCTCGCCGGGCGGCGGTAAAGACATACTTGAATGAAACTTTGAGTAGCCGTGAAGAGGTGGTTGCTGCACTAGACAAAATGAACATCGCCTGGGGTGATGTCAGGGACGCATCACAAGTATCGGAGTTGGCGAGCGTGAAAGCCCGTGGAACCATTACCCAAGTGGATGATCGCGCAGGCGGGGTCAGGCCCATCCCACAGTCGCCTTATCGCTTCTCTCACGCCCAGGCGAAAGTTCAAGGTGGCGCACCGCATCAAGGTGAACACAACCAAACTGTACTGGCAGACTGGTTAAACTTAAGTCCCCAAGACATCTCTGCCTGGCAAGATGTACTTGTGCAAAAACTCCCGGAGTAGCACCGCCACATGAATTCGGGGAAGTTAGGTATCGGCATAGATTTTGGCACCACAAACTCTGCCGCAGCAGTTTTCGATGGGGAACAAATCACCTTAGTTCGACTTGAGCGCGATGCTGTCATCATGCCCTCTGCAACCTATATAGATCAGCGGCTGCAAACTAAGACAGGCCAGCATGCTATCGAACGATACATCGCTGACAACACCGGTCGCACGGTGGAGCTTATTCCTGAAGTTGTGGGTGAGGTCAGTGAGTTTGTTGATGGTGGGGGTGGCGATGGTTTGGCGCCCGTGCAAGCCATCACGCAAAAAATTTACGGTGCGCCGATCACAGATAGCGGTTTGCAGGGACGCTTGTTTCGTGGCACCAAAAGATTGTTGGGTGACGAGCGCATTCGTCGTCTGATGGTGTTCGACCACCCCTTCCGATTGGTCGCCTTGATCACGCCGCTGTTATTGAGGATGCAGAGTGTCATCAAGCACTGCCATGGCGAATTTGACTATGCTCATCTGGGCCACCCGGTGAATTTTGAAGGTCGAGATCAATTCCGTAACAAACTGGCCTTATCTAGGCTCAGCGAGGCATATCGTCATGCCGGGGTAAACAAGCAGAATTTTTATCCAGAGCCGATCGCAGCAGCGGCGAGCTATTTACACCAAAATCCAGATGTCGCTGGTGAGACCTTGCTGACGGTAGATTTCGGTGGTGGTACCTTAGATTTGTGTGTGTTAAAGCGTCAAGGTCAGCGTTTTGATGTCATTGCGACCCATGGTGTTGGTCTGGGTGGAGATCACATAGATCAACTTTTGTTTCGCCAGTTGCTCTTTCCGATGCTAGGAAAGGGGGAAACTTGGCGCAGGAGGGGTGTCGACAAAGAGATTGAGACACAATTTCCGTTTGACGAATTTGAAGATCTTCTACTGAACTGGGCCATCACTTATACGCTTAATCAGAATAGATTCACGACGCCGGTGATGGAATGTATCGAAGGGGGCAGTCCGGGTAAGCGAAAGTTTGAACGCCTGAGGGAAGTGATCAAACACAATATGAGCTATTTGTTATTCGCACGCATCAAGGAGTTTAAGGCGGCGTTGTCTGTTAGCGACAATGCAGTATTAGACATTCCTGAAATTGATGTGCACGTCCCCATGACTCGCCATCAGTTCGAGACGCTGATTCAAACACCCCTTGCGGATGTCAGCCAATCGATAGAAACCACCTTGAACAAAGCGGCCATGAAAATATCTGATATCGACATTGTTTTGCGCACTGGGGGTTCGAGTCTGATTCCAGCGGTTCGAAATTTACTGGAATCTCGATTTCCCGATAGAGTGGTAGAACATGATCCTTTTACCAGCGTTGCTGCGGGTCTGGCGGTGGCAAGTTTTCATGGTTGGTCGTTTACAGAGTACTAACGTTCTTGCGGACCTTGCCAGTCAGGGTCTAGGGTGGTGAAAAACGTCTGCAGAATCCGGTAGGTCAAGCCCCACACGAAATGACCCCGTTCTAGCCGATAGCCGTTAAAGACAGTAGGTGTACCTTGCATGGGTTTGGTTTCGGTATCGTGAATTTGGTTCAACACCATGGGTGCGAGCTTGGTCCAGACAACTTCTGCCACTTCGTAATTCGGTGTAAATTTTGGGTCGCCTTGAATGTGAAATACATGCGGTGCTATGAGCATATCTAACGTATGCCCACGTGGCTGAGCATGTTGGTGGTCTAACGCCCCATAGTAGTGTGCCTGGGACAGATCGAGACCAATTTCTTCGAGGGTTTCCCGCCGAGCGGCAGTTTGTAGAGAGTTGTCTTCGGGTTCTTTGTGTCCACCCGGGAAAGCCATGTGGCCAGACCAAGGATCGCCTTCTTTGTCCGCTCGTTTAATAAACAGCATCTCTTCGCCATCTGCTGTATCACGCATGATAATGGCCACGGCGGCCTGGCGTGTAGTGGCTTTTGGGATGACCAACTGCGGATCATATCCAGATAACACTGAGCGGATATGGGGTAACGTAAACACCGATGCTTGTTCTTCGAAAAACATGCATCATACCTGCTGGTGAGGATGATGAGTAAGTGATCGAAAAGTGAATGAAAAAGTAATACAACAGCGTACTGCGGGTTTACGTTCCCAAGGTAATCACTGTTTTGTATGTGGCCCGTCCAATCCCATTGGCTTGGGCGTGCAGTTTCATCTAGAAAATGATGTTTGCTTGGCCGAATTTACGCCATTAGAGCAGCACATGGGTTATGACCAAGTGACCCATGGTGGCATTGTCTTTAGCCTACTAGACGACGTCATGGCAAATTGGATATGGCTACAGGGTCAACAATGTTTTACTGCAAAGGCTGACATTCGCTATCGTGCACAATTGCCCATCGGGACCCTGGTTCGATTGGAAGGGCGGTGTTTGAAGCGCAAGAGCCGTCTGGCGTTAATGCAAGGCAAGGTGTTACGGGCGGCAGATGGCTTTGTTTATGCCGAAGCCACGGGGTCGTTTATGCTTGCTATTGATGAAATTTAGTAATTAAAAGGAGACGATATGGCTTATGTCACAGTCATCGTAATGCTTGCACTGGTTGAGTACCTGTATTTTGGAGTTGCCGTGGGTGG
>QIGT01000462.1 GCA_003230835.1 Gammaproteobacteria bacterium | reverse complement strand
CCTTGTCATATTACTTCGCACCACTATATCAGCCTCCCCGACATATTCCTCAGTCGGATAAACTGCACATTTTTTTTTAGGGATCGAAGAGTTCGAGCGGAGCAAGCTCGTCGAAACGATCTCCGGGACCTGGATTGTTGCTAAAAGTCCCACCGCCAAAATGATTAACAATACCCCATACTGCATTGAGCGAGGTTTGAACTGCGCCTTCCACCCACCCTGGAATCCAGCCGACATCGTCTCCTGCGATAAACATACCCTTTTGAGCAACCGGCATATCTGACTGCATAAAATGGCAAAACATGCGGCGGTTGTAGCGGTAGTGACCGGGAAGTGCGCCTTTAAATGCACCCAGGAAATTCGGATCATCCTCCCAAGATACGGTGAGCGGGTCGCCGATAATATGGCTCTTAATATCAACTTTT
This sequence comes from Gammaproteobacteria bacterium, assembly GCA_003230835.1. Taxonomy (GTDB): domain Bacteria; phylum Pseudomonadota; class Gammaproteobacteria; order Pseudomonadales; family Azotimanducaceae; genus UBA4421. The sequence continues at coordinate 22,467 of QIGT01000462.1, read as the reverse complement.
GGATATATCTTTTGCAAAGCATCTAGCGCCAATTGAACTCGACGCTCAACCGGAAGCGGCAACATCTTCAGCGCATCACTCATCCATGAATAGGACAGGCAGATAACCCCTGGCTTATCACTCCCCAAATCAAATAAGTAGGTCCCTCGGGTGAGCCGGTCAGTGAGCGTCATACTCATGACATCTCGACCTGTGTCTGGGTCTTTGTCTTTCCAGAAAGGTCGATCAACCATGACAAAGGTTTTAGCCGATTGCATGTATCGTGTTCGGTCTAGTGCCATCCAAAGCTTTTGCGAGAACAAAGTTTCATCGCAGTCGATTTTGGTGGTGAGCAACCAGCTTTGGCACGTCACCAGTACCGCTTCGAACTCTCGTTGGTCACCCCAACTATCGGTAACACGAACTTTGTTGCCACCACACCGGTCAAGTTTTGCTGCGCCAGGCCGAGGCGCTCCACTATGTAGCTTGTTTAACGATGTTCCAGCGGGCCAGTGAACCAAATCGTTTGGTTGGTCTTTCCATAAACCTCTGGGTACTTGCTCAACGCCCCCAACCACAAAGTGCTGATCTTCATCACAGTTGGTATACACCACGCGCAATATTTCCAGCATCGAATTGGGGAAATCCGTATCCCAACCGCCGGTCCCAAAGCCCACTTGACCAAAGGTTTCTAAGTGGCGAAAAGTATGTTTTTTGAACGCTGCAGAATTGGCGACAAAACCATAAAAGGTTTGGTCGTCCCAGGTGGGGATGAGTTCATTCCAGATTTGTTTAATGGCGGCTACATCACGATCCCGTATTGCACTCTGCATGGCCCTGAAATTGGCCTCACTCTCCAGCGCTTCATGCCAGGCAGCGCCCACTTCCTTCAGTAACGGGGTGAGTTGGTCTTGGTCTTCGATATAAATAGACTTACCTTCGAGATCAATAACCGTGCTAGGGGTGGCAGCCGCCAAGGGGTTGGGAAAGGGCTGGGTTGCTAGCGAGCATCGATCCAAATAATGATAAAATCCGGTCGAAGACTTCGGGAAGCGCATGCCACCAAGTTCTGCGATGACACCCTCTGCACCTTTGAAAGGCTCCGAATGCAGCCGCCCACCTATTCTTCGAGATTCATACACTACCGGCTTGAAGCCTAACTTCATCAGTTCATAAGCTGCCACCACGCCGGCCATGCCCGCGCCAATAATCGCCACTTCTCGGCCATGGCAGTCATTAGGTATGTGTCCAAGACCGGCAGGGTGCTTCAACCAATCATCGTAGGGGAAAGGGAAATCGGGGCCAAATATGGTGACGGGCTCACCTTCATGCGCCGCCAATCCAGTATCAGGTGCTGTCATCGCTCACTGCCTCGGATTGAGAGTTTGTACGATAAAGTGCTGGGCGACGATCAGACAAATAGGTATTGGTGCGACGCCAACACTGTAGCAGCACTCTATCAAGTTCGGCATAAAGCAACCCTTCATTCGTTGCACCACGTACTATGTCTACTCCATCCGGTCCAACCACACAACTCAAGCCGCAGTAATCAAAGTCTTTTTCTGAGCCACAGCAATTGGCGTAGGCGACAAATACGCTGTTTTCAAACCCACGCGTAGCAACCATTTGCCGGGGTACAAACTCGTACGGATGCATCAATGCCGTGGGAACCGCAATAAGATCTACGCCTGCCAAGGCTAATCGTCGGGCATTTTCTGGAAACTCTAAGTCATAACAAATCAATAAACCTACCCGCCATCCTTCGAGTTCGAAAATTACCGTTGCCTCATCTCCTGGGGCAAATACCTCACGATCAATATCCCCGAACAAATGGGTTTTACGGTAATTACACAGCCGAGTACCGTCACTGTCTATTACTTGGACAGAGTTGAACAGTTTATTATTTGCATACTCTGGGTAGCCATACAGAATCGCAAGCTCATATGTTTTTGCCATCTCAGCGATACGTTTTGCCATAGCCCCATCCGCAGCTTGCGCGCAATCTCGAACAGCATCGGCACCAATGTGGTAGCCGCTGAGAAACATTTCTGAGGTCATCAACAAACGAACATCTTGCGCTGCCGCACGCTGCGCACATTGCGCCAGGCGGCTTAAGTTTTTCTCAATATCGCCCGAACAGTGCACACCTTGGTATAGAGCAATTTTCATCCAAGGGCGTATCAGCTGCGATACTCGACGTTCGGCAGGACACACAGCATCTCAAATAGCAAGTTAGCCGCAAGCAGCGAAGTGTTGCCAGAGGTATCGTAGGCAGGTGCCACCTCTACCAGGTCTGCACCAACAAGTTCTAAGCCACGGCAGCCGCGAATTATTTCTAGACCCTGGTGTACACTCAGCCCGCCAATTTCTGGCGTACCCGTACCAGGGGCATAGGCTGGATCTAGACCATCAATGTCAAAGGTCAGGTAAACTGGTCCCGCACCGAGCTGGTCGCGAACCTCCGCCATCAATGGCTTAAGTGATTGATACCAGCACGCTTCAGCTTGCACCACACGTACACCTTGCGAACGCGGCCAATCAAAATCGTCGGCTGCATAACCACTTGCGCGCAAACCAATTTGGACCATACGAGTCGGCTCGATCAGTCCTTCCTCAATGGCGCGACGAAATGGGGTTCCATGAGCAATGGGTTCACCAAACATATGATCGTTAGTATCAGCATGCGCGTCCACGTGGACGATACCCACTGGTCCATGTCGTTTGTATATTGAACGCAGGATTGGCAGCGTGATGGTGTGGTCGCCACCCATGGTCAGCGGCACACAATTCTGCCTAAGAATTTCATCGTATGCGTGTTCGATAATCGATATCGATTTTTGCAAATCAAAGGTGTTGATGGCAACGTCGCCAATATCTGCCACTTGGAATGAATCGAAGGGGGCAGCTCGGGTCGCCATATTATAGGGCCGAATCAAACAAGACTCTGCACGAATCTGGCGAGGGCCCAAGCGCGCGCCAGGACGGTTGGATGTACCAATATCGAACGGGACCCCTACAAAACACACATCGAGGTCTTTAGCGTTCGATGCATGCGGTAGGCGCATCATGGTTGCTAACCCAGCAAAACGAGGCATCTCATTACCACCAAGTGGCTGATTATTCCTAGTTTCTGTCATCACTAAGCAGCCCCAACCTTGCGTATTGTTGGTGTAGCGGGCTGTGGCAAAGAAGGCAAATTGCCCAATGACTGTAGTAAATAGTCACAACCGCGACGCTCATCACCCAAGGCTACGCACAACCGACCCAGCTCACCATACGTTTCATCCGTTGGTGCAAGTCGTAAACTGGCTTCAAAATACTCTCTACCTTGTTCGAACAACTCATTGAGCAAACACAAACGTCCCAAAGTGAGATTCAGATTGGCATCATTGGGCCGGCTCTTCAGCCAAGACTGCGCAACCACCAATTGATGATGAGCATCGCTGCAACGAACCTCTCCGTACAACTTGACCAAACTACTTTGCCACTGATGGCTCACGGCTAGGCGAATCGCCTGCTCAGTTTGGTCTCCATCATTCTTCAGTATTAGGTGGGCTATCCAATCGCTCACCAACTCTGTGTCGTTCTTTAACTCCTTAGGTAACTTCTTCCAAGCAGCAGAGGGATCAGCTGCGTCTTGCAGTAGCGAAACCCACACTAGCCTCTGCAAACGTATCTGTTGCGTACTCGAAACAGCTTTGTGCTTCACAGCAGCCGCCAAACCACTCTTGAGCGCTGGCCAGTCTTCTAACGCTTCGAAACATTGCAACAACATCGCAAGTACCGCTCGATGTTTAGGTGCTCGTTTACGTAGTGTAAGCAGCGCGGCCAAAGCCTGCTCGTAGCGATCTTCTGAAATATGGAACTCAGCCTGGGTAAGGGTAGCCGCAAATTTAGCACCAGGGGTTGTTTCATGGGCGCGCTTAAGCAAGCCATCCCGCTCTTGCGCTTGATCTAACTCATGTGCGGCCCGTGCTGCAGTGAGGTAATTGATCAACGGAGATTCAACATCGCCGGCAGCAGAGACCAATAGCTTTTTCGCCTCCTCCCAGCGGCCTTCTGCCATAACCAACAAACCTTGCACCGTTTGTTTTTGCGCACTACGCGCACGGCGTCCAGAATTCCAGCGCAATATTTTTAACTGACCGCGACCTAGCGTGCGAACGAGATAGATGGCACCTCGTAACACAACGTAAAACGCACTCAAGCTCAACAGTGCAACCCATAGGCTGGTTTCAACCACTGTGTCAGCATAGGTCACCAATACGTATCCCGGATCTCGCACCAGCAATGTGCCAACCAGCCCGCCCACGACTATCGCAACCAAAACGGCCAGTGCTAGCAACTTCACGAGTTACTCCGCCTACTGCTCTTAAGCTCGTTTAGCGACCCGGAAATGTCTGGCAGCGATCGGGACAAATTAACTTCGAGTAATGCATCGATACCATCAATCACTATCTGGGTCTTAGGGTTGTCTGTATCGAGGTAAGCCTTGAGCCACTCATTGACAGACTGCAAGGCGTGTTCGAATACAACCTGGTGACGTTTGAGCGTCGCAAGCTGTGCTTGTTCAAAGGCAAGGCGAATATTCAGTTCTAAGTACTGTTCTTCATCTGGAGCTAACAATGGTTTTATGGATTCATTTTGACTCAATGAGCGTACTCGAATGAATTGCTGTAATTCTCTACCCAAGCGCGCCCACACGGTCTCTTCTACCACGGCTTGCTGTCGCTTCTCTACATATTCAGGCAGCGCAAAGGGAAGCGCATCTACCGCTGCTTTGAGGGCCTCGATCTGTAAATAGATGCCCTGTAAATCGTCTCGCGGCACTTGCCGCAACGCGATAATTTCATCAGCGAGTCGAGCCCGTACTGGGTGCAGAGAAAAGTCATCCAATTCCGCAATGATGCCATCGGCAACTTGAAGTAGTTGCAGAGCACCACTGGAATCTTGCTCCATGAGTACGCGATGATTCGCGATGCGCAGCAAGTACTCAGCTTCTGCAAGTTTCCACTCCCGCTGGGAAGGTGGTGCTGCAAGCAGGGCTTCCTGCAGAGATTCCAATACCGCGTCTTCGTTTTCGCTCATCTGAGTAGATTGTTTTGCCAATGCCGTGTTCAGCACCTCTTCCTGGTGCTCACGTAGCGCTGAGATTTCAGTGCTGATTCGTGAACTCAAGGCTGCTGTTTGTTCACTGGCGACAGCTTTGTCTGAGCGTAACTGACTGAGTGGATCAAGATAGACCAACAAGTAGTAAACGTAGCCGACGGCTGCTAAAGCACCTAGGCTTAACAGAATGGCAAAAAAGGCAATCCCTCGACCTTTAGCTTTGACGACAACTTGCTCGGCGGATTCTTCTACCTCAGTATTGGCCTCAACTGTCTCGGACACGTCTGTTGCAGGGGCATCGCCCTGGGTTTCTTCGACCTCTGATTTATCGACCTCTGACTTACCAACCTCTGACTTACCAACCAGGGGGTCGCCAGGTTGGTCGCCTTTCTGTTTATTCGTATCGGAATCTGTCACGCAGCATTCACCTTACTCAGATCTCGTGGAAGACAGGTACGTCCGCACCCACTGGGCCACCATGGCAGGGTTCGTCGAATTGGTATTGTGAACATTGTTGAAGCCTATCTCTAGCGCAATTTTTGCCACTCGGGCAGAGGGTACAACAACACAAACAGCGGCCGAACCCTTGGCCTCAAACCACTGCTCGCCCGCATACCGCGCCGCCTGGGCGGAAGCAAGCACCACCACGCAGATATCGGTAGGCACAAGACTGTTTAATTGCAATTTTATGCGTTTGTAAAATTCGAACTTGTGTACAACACATTGCTGAGCAAGCAATTTTTCACCCAGTACTTTGCGACCCCCGTGACCCACCATTAGCCACACAAGGCTATCTTTGCCGAGCCCCAGTACTACTGGCATGGCCAAGATACCCTCTGATGTGGCTTGAGCAGGATACGCCACTGTCAATCCGGCACTTTCCAAAACCGCGCCGGTTTGAGCGCCCACCGCAATATGCAAACTGTTCCTGCCACTGGCAAGGAATTCGCTGCTGATATAGGCCCGAGCTGCATGACCAGACAAAACCATCACCACCTCGGGGCTAGAATTCTCCCCCAACCCAGGTTCAATACGCGCTGACGGATAACTTGAAATTTCAATAACCGGTGCCACCAGGACCGTACATCCATGCTCTTGGAGCGAACTCGCAAGCAACCCTGCACCAGGCTCGCTACGGGTAACCCATACTTTTGCCATCGGTTATATTTCCTATGCAGATTTGAGCTCTGTGAGCACCGCAGCGGCACCTTGATGCATAAGATCTGCAATGGCCGTTGCAGCCATTTGCTCGGGGTCAGTTCCAGTGCAGGTGGCCCGAAGTATGTGTTGACCGTTTTCACTGGCCAATAGCGCTCGCAGTGTCATCAAATTGGATGACGAGGTCGGTTCGTCATAAGTGGCCAACGCAGCGATAGGTAATGAACAATCTGCTCCCAGTCCCATGCTAATACCTCGTTCCGCCAACACACAGTTTGCAACTACCGGATCAGCCAATGGTGCCAACAAAGGCAACACCGTACTGTCCTTGCGACATTCAATCGCTAAAGCAGCCTGACCAGGCGCTGGCAAACAAGTGTCTACCGACAACGTAAAGCAACCGTCAATGTCGATTTGAAGGCGGTTTAAGCCTGCCGCAGCTAAAACAATGGCATCAAAATCACCCCGATGTAGTTTTTCCAATCGAGTGTCGACATTACCTCGAATAGGTGAAATTTCTAGGTCTGGACGTTGTACCAACAACTGAACTTTGCGCCGTAAGCTAGAAGTGCCTACTTTCGCCCCGTGAGGCAAACTCGCCAAATCGCCTAACGTACTCACGAGTACATCTTCAACGGCCTCGCGGTAGGCTATGACAGGTAATTCGAATTCATCCGGCAAACAGGCAGGTAGGTCTTTGGCCGAATGCACAGCAATGTCTGCTTGACCATCTAGGATCGCGCGCTCCAGTTCTTTGACGAACAAACCTTTGCCGCCCACTTCACTCAACGGCGCCTGCAACCACCGATCGCCTTTAGTAGTTATCTTGAGTAGCTCTACGGTGATGCCTGTATGCGCTGCGAGCAGCTGCTCGCGGATAAAGTTTGCTTGCCATAATGCCAGTTTGCTTTGACGAGTAGCTATGGTGATACGTTCGGTCATTTATAATTTCTTTACGATTTTTCGCACAGCGGGCAAATGCCGTCTGCTAATGTCGATGGTTTCATCGACGTCTCGCAACTTAACCGCGACCTGTCCCTGTTTGTCTTTGCGCAGGCCCTCGATGAAAGATTTAGCCACCAAGGCATTTCTATGCACCCGGACTAACATGTCAGCAAACTCATCTTCAAGTTCGCGCAGTGTTTCATCAACAATGACCTCTCCCTTAGAATAGCGCACAGTGACGTATTTTTGATCGGCTAGGAAATAGCGCACATCATTAACCGCGATGAGTTCTACACCTTTGTACGTGCGCGCAGATATAAATGATCGTCTGCCATCGTCAGCGTCATTTAAAAACGCCAGCTGCGCTCTGTTTAGGCGCACCGCCTTGTCTAGCGCTAGCAACAAATTTTCTTTGCGAACCGGCTTGAGTAAATAGCCTACCGCTTGCAAGTCGAAGGCTTGAACCGCATGTTCTTCGTAGGCGGTGCAGAAAATAACCGCCGGAGGCGAATCGAGCTGCAAAAAATGCCGGGCGGTTTCTAAGCCATCCATACCCGGCATGCGTATATCGAGGAGTACTAATTCTGGTTGTAGCGCCTCACAAACTCCCACAGCCTGAATGCCATTAGCCGCCTCACCCACCACTTGATGGTCGTCTTCACCCTCGAGCAATCGTCGCAGGCGATCACGAGCAAGGGCTTCGTCATCTACAAGCACTATGCGCATGGTCGCTTACTCATACTCCCTGGGACTTCGGGAAGCGCAGATGGGTGACGAACTGATCGCCCTGAGACTCCGTTTCTAACGACGCTTTGTTACCATACAACACCGCTAATCTGCTACGAATGTTCACTAAGGCCATTCGATTTCCTTCACTTTTTCTCGATTGCTCTGGCAAGGGGTTCACAATGCGAATACTCACCCCCTCGTCGGTATAGGTGAGATTCAAGGCTATGGTTCCACCCTCGGGCAGGGGTTGTATGCCATGATAGATCGCATTCTCCAATAACGGCTGTAAGCTTAATAGCGGAATCATCACGGTACTGGTCGATGCCTCCACCTGCCAATCTAATTTTAATCGATCTCCGAGGCGCAACGCTTCGATACGTAAATAGCGTTCGCATAGGTCGAGTTCTTCAGTGATGGGAACCTGGTTACCAGCATCATTCAAACTCGCTCGAAACAGCTCCGACAAATCTTCCACCACACTTTCTGCCGTATCAGGGTCAACCGCGATAAGACTGGCGATGATGTTCATACTATTAAATAAGAAGTGCGGCCGAATGCGCGATTGCAATGCCTGAATTCTGGATTGTAGTTCCGACTGCTCCTGCAATCGCAGGCGTTGCTGGACATAAAAGTAGCGCAAAACCAGCCCAGTGATAACCGCAGATATCACCATTTGGCCTAATATTCGTACGCCCATGCCCGGACCTCGATCGACCACCCACTCCGCCGCAAAACCAACCCCGGCTGTGACTAACATGACCATGGTGAAGGCAAACAAAGCACCTACTCCAAGGCCAAACTTGGCGACAAAGCCACGTAGCATGCACAATAACCCAGCGCTGACTAAGGCAACCCATTGAACATAGAGGGACATCAAGCCGAAATTAAACCAGCTGAGTTCACTACCGGCGAACCATAAAATGACCACCACCAACTGACTAAACAATATCAACAGCGTCAGGCCGGTGGTATTACACAGCTCTGGGACGACAAAGTGCTCGGGACGCGCGCTCATGAGCGGCACATTCCGCTATAATCCAACATCCTTTCATCGTGTGCAAAAATCATGGGCACCAATAGTACACCGAAGCCAGACACAAAGGGCTTGTTGCGGGGTCGTTTCAGCGAAGCGACTGACAAATTTGTAGAGGCATTTACAGCTTCGGTTAGCTTTGATCAACGTCTGTATGCGCATGACATTCGAGCCTCAATCACCCACGCCCGCATGTTGAATAAGATCGACGTTCTCACCGATGATGAACTGAACTCGATTTGCCTTGGCTTGCAACAAATTCTCGAGGAAATTGAAGCGCACACATTCAACTGGCAGGTCGAGCTAGAAGACGTGCACATGAATATAGAAAGTCGTCTGATCGAAATTATTGGCGACACCGGCAAGAAACTACATACCGGAAGATCACGCAATGACCAAGTCGCCACCGACATTCGCCTTTTCTTAAGAGACGCTATAGATACCATAATAGCCAGCGAAAATAAGCTTTTGCACGCCCTTACAGACCTAGCTGAAGAGCACACACACACCATCATGCCCGGCTTCACGCATTTACAAGCCGCGCAACCGATCACCTTTGGTCACCACCTCATGGCGTGGTTTGAAATGTTACTGCGCGACCGCGGGCGCTTAGAAGATTGCCGCAAACGTCTGAATCAACTGCCGCTGGGGGCTGCTGCTCTAGCAGGCACTCCGTACTTGCCTGATCGTGGGTTTATGGCCCAAGAATTGGGTTTCGATGGCATATGCGAAAACTCACTAGACGCAGTCAGCGACCGCGACTTCGCCATCGAATTTTGTGCTACGGCAGCACTAACCCTGACCCATTTCTCCCGCTGGTGTGAAGAGTTGGTGTTGTGGTCGTCTCAGCAGTTTAGTTTTGTAGAGCTTCCAGACAGGTTCTGTACCGGCTCTAGCATCATGCCACAAAAGAAAAACCCTGACGTACCCGAGCTTATTCGCGGCAAAACAGGTCGCATCAATGGACACTTGGTCGCCTTGCTCACGCTAATGAAAGGCCAACCGTTGGCCTACAACAAGGACAATCAAGAAGACAAAGAACCCTTGTTCGATGCTGTGGATACCTTACAAGACTGCATCACTGCCCTAGTGGGCTTGATACCCAATATTGCGCCGAATAAACAAGCCATGCTTGATGCTACCCTCAAGGGTTACACCACAGCAACAGATCTTGCTGATTACCTGGTACGAAAAAATGTACCCTTTAGAGATGCGCACGAATTGGTTGGCCAAGCAGTACAACGTGCCTGCGCCAGTAACAAACCGCTGGAAGCTCTGTCGCTGCAGGAACTTAATGGCGAACATTCCAGCGTCATAGAAAATGATGTGTATCAGGTGTTGAGTGTCCAAGGTTCTGCAGCCGCTCGCAATCACCCTGGAGGCACAGCACCCACTCAGGTGAAGAAAGCCATCGATAACGCCCGGCGCAAAATCTAGAACCTCACGGCCATAGCACCGATGTAGCAATCGCCGAAACACCACCGCCGATCCACCACCAGAGAGGTGTTGCGCGCAGCCTTAGCGAACACGCTATACTTGCGCGCTTTTAGGCGGAGCCAAAAATGCGTTGGTACCTATGGGCTGGGTTAGCAATATGGGTCGTCAGTTGTGGTCAAAAAGGACCCCTAGAATTGCCTGCGCCCCAAACAGCCACAGTCGTCGACGTGAGCCTTCCAGCATGACAGTAGCCGCAAGCCAAGCGCTGAGCTATCGAGACGCAGAGTTGTACATGGAAGATGTTCGCCTGGCAGACATTGCAACTGCGCTGGGGACACCAAGCTATGTCTATTCTCAAGCTCAGATAGGAGAAAACCTAGCCGCGTTGCAAGACGCCTTTGCTGGTGTGTCTCACCAAATTCACTACGCGGTCAAGGCCAATTCAAATCTCGCCGTTCTAAACTTATTTAAGAACCTAGGTTGTGGCTTCGATATTGTTTCCGCTGGCGAGCTAACCCGCGTGCTCGCCGTCGGCGCGGATGCGTCAACAGTTATCTTTTCCGGTGTAGGGAAGAGTGTTGCTGAGATTGATTTTGCGCTTAAATCTGGGATCGGCTGCTTTAACGTTGAAAGTGCAGGAGAACTAGATCGTCTGGCCAGTCGGGCCAGCCTACTGCACTGTCGAGCGCCTATATCTTTACGCGTAAATCCAAACGTCGATGCGCAAACTCACCCTTACATTTCTACTGGGCTAAAGCAGAGTAAATTTGGTGTCCCAATAGAGGAAGCATTGTCTCTATACACTCAAGCAGCCAAGCATAAACATTTGCATATAGTGGGGATAGATTGTCACATAGGCTCACAAATAAATCAGATAGAACCCTTGTTGCAAGCACTAACAAACATGTTAGACCTGGTAGATTGCTTGGCAGATCAAGGTATTAATTTAACGCAAGTTGATATTGGCGGCGGTATGGGCATCACTTATGAGCAAGAAAGCCCACTAGATATCGCTGCCTATGGTTCAAGCGTGGCTCAGATGATGAGTGGGCGAAGCCAAACCATCATGTTAGAACCTGGTCGAAGCCTCATTGCCAACGCTGGCGTACTGCTGACCCGAGTAGAATATCTAAAGCCATCTCATTTTGATGATGCACCCAACTTCGCCGTGGTCGATGCGGCCATGAACGATCTGATACGCCCCGCCCTATACCAAGCCTGGCACGAGGTTGTTCCGCTGGTTCAAAGTTGTAGTGCTACAAAGACCGATCAGCTATGGGATATTGTCGGTCCTATTTGCGAGTCTGGTGATTTTCTCGCTAAAGCACGCAATCTGGTATTGGAGGACCGATCCCTACTTGCCATTGCCAGCGCCGGTGCCTATGGCATGGTGCAAGCTTCAAACTACAACTCCCGCGGGCGAGGCTGTGAAGTGTTGGTTGACGGCGACTCGTTTCAACTCGTTCGTCGCCGTGAAACCATAGACGACCAACTGCGCTTAGAGCACTTTGCCTAGCCATGTCTACAAAGAAAAAACTAACATTCTACAAGATGTACAGCCTTGGTAATGACTTCATGGTGGTTGACGGAATAGGACAGTCGTTGCAACTTGAGCGCGAGGCCATTCAACAATGGTCTGACCGAAATACAGGCATCGGTTTCGATCAGCTACTGATTATTGAACCACCCACCGAAGCGCACGCCGATTTCTGCTATCGAATTTACAACGCAGACGGATCATCGGCACAGCAATGTGGCAACGGTACACGATGCGTGGCGTTGCTTGTCAACTACATTGGGCTTAGCGCGAAAACTGAGCTCATATGGCAATCTCTAGCTGGCGATTTCCAAACCACCTTCACTGATAGCAGCCAAATACTCACGGTCATGACTGTGCCACAGCTCGAAGAAGCGAAAATACCCTTCGACGCTGCCCACGCAACAATGGCCAGCGAACAGCATCACGCCAGCTACTGTATTCGAGCACAAGACGATGTCTATGCAATAACCCCTGTCTCTATGGGTAACCCACACGCAGTGATCTTCAACGACGACATCACAAACATTGACGTGGATGTTATAGGTGCAAGTTTAACAAACCACCCAGCCTTTCCAGAAGGCGCAAATGTTGGCTTTTGCCAAGTCATAGACAAGAGCTTTATTCGACTACGCGTTTATGAACGTGGTGTGGGTGAAACCCTTGCATGTGGCACTGGTGCTTGTGCAGCGGTAGTGGCAGCACGAATACACGGGTTGGTTGGCCCTCGTGTCAAGGTTTCTCTGCCTGGAGGCAAGTTACGTATCACATGGCCTACAAGTGACGCTGCCGTTACAATGAACGGCAACGCCTGCTTGGTATATCAGGGCGAAATAGCGATGGAGCAATAATGGCGCAAAAACGAACAGACAAAAAAATAGCTACCTCGGGCGGTTCTGACCTAGATGATATGGAGATCGAAGTCGCTGTCGAAACAGCCCCGTCAGACACATCTGATGAGCGCTTAGTCATTGCCTATTTGCGCAAACACGCCGACTTCTTCAAACACCATAAAAAGCTACTATCCGAACTTAATTTGCCACATGCGTCGGGCCAGGCGGTATCCTTGGTTGAGCATCAAGTCTCCATTTTACGTGAGCGTAACGTAGACATGCGACGACGCATGAACAATCTTGTAATGACCGCTAAAGAGAACGATGAATTGTTCAGTAAGATTCGCAATCTAACCCTTGCCTTACTTGATGCAAATACACCGCAAGAACTAGATCAGGTGTTGGCAAAAAACCTGTTGTACGATTTTGAAGCTGACTTCGTCTGCTGCCATATCCACAGTGATGTGCAGGTGTTGCAGGACACCCCGCGCCTTGAGCACATTCTATTTCACAGTGATCAATTGCCACTACAGCATCTCGTACCAAGCGAAACTCCGGTGTGTTCATCTCTGCGCGAAGATGAACTCAATTTGATGTTCCCCATGAACACTCACAATGACCCCGGCAGTGCCGTCATGTTGTCTCTTTCTTTATCGGCTGGTGCTGGCATATTAGCCATTGGCAGCCAGCAGCAAAACCGCTTCTCCAGCGACATGGATACCCTGTTCGTGACCTATATGGCAGATATTCTGTCTAAAGTTTTGCAACGAATTTACTAACGGAAACCGGACCTAAGTGAATAGCCATCCTCTGGTACAACAATACCTTAACCATCTAGTCGAGATTAAACGGTACTCTGCCCATACCACCTCAAGCTACCGCCGAGACTTGAAAAAGTTTGAGAGTATTTGTTCTTGCGATGTCAGCGCAGCTAACACTCATCACATCACGCATTTCGTGAACACGCTTCACCATCAGGGCATGCAGCCCAAAACCATCCAGCGAAGCCTTTCTTGTATACGAAGTTTTTATACTTACCTGCAAAAACAAGGTCACGTCAGTACCAACCCCGCTCGAGTGACACGCGCCCCTAAGGTGAAGCGTAAGCTACCCAAGGTACTTGATACAGACCAGGCAGCAGCCCTCTTTACCGGCCCCGCCAACAGTCTTATTGAAGTGCGCGACAGAGCCATCTTAGAATTGTTGTATGGCTCTGGACTGCGCCTAAGCGAAGTGGTTGGTCTAGACATCGAACACCTCGAACTAGGTGCAGGATATGTACGAGTAACCGGCAAAGGAAAGAAAATTCGAAACACACCCTTGGGCCGGCATTGCGTAGCCGCCTTGCAGAATTGGTTACAGGCGCACCCCGCACCGTCCCCCCAAGCGCCGTTGTTCACTGGCCGTAGAAATAATCGAATCAGTCCGCGCACCATACAATCTCGATTGAAGAAAATAGCCACCGTACAGTTAGCCGACGACTCCCTACACCCACATATGCTGCGACATAGTTTTGCCACTCATCTGCTGGAGTCCTCTGGCGATCTTCGGGCCATACAGGAACTGCTCGGACATTCAGATATTGCCACCACACAAATATATACGCATTTGAACTTTCAGCATCTCGCCAAGGTTTACGATGGCGCCCATCCGCGCGCACACAAATCGCCCAGGAATAGCAATACCCAGCATGGCTAACAAAGCGCTGATTACTCTAGACTTAGACAATACATTGTGGGATGTCGACAGCATCATCATAAAGGCAGAAAAGACTATGGTCGCCTGGCTTAAAAGCAACGCGCCAGATTGTCTAACGCACTACCACAGCGATCAGTTGAGCTCAATCAGACAACAAGTTGTCAAACACAGCCCGAATAAAATCCATGATCTGTCGTTTATGCGCACCGAGGTTTTGTTTCGAGTCATGCAGCTCACCGGATACAACACTCAAGATGCTCGCAGCTTGGCGAATAATGCGTTCGACGTATTCTTTGCAGGACGCAACCAGGTCATCTTTTACCCTGGTGCGCTAGATATGTTGACCGAGCTAGCGCAACACTACACAGTGTATGCACTGACCAATGGCAACGCCGACATCAATAAAGTAGGCTTAAGCGAGTATCTGGGTGGCGCCTTTAGTTCAGCAGATGTGGGCCAAAGCAAGCCGCACCGAGACATGTTCCTAACTCCATTGCGCCAACTGAACTTCGCGCCTCAACAAGCAGTACACGTAGGAGACAACCTTATAGATGACGTGCAAGGTGCGAACCAAGTAGGTATGCACAGTATTTGGGTCAATCTGAAAGACTACCAGTTAGCCTCAAACGACCCTAAACCTGGCGCCGAAGTGACTCGCTTGGTTGACGTACCAGATGCCATCAACACGCTTTTAGCATCGGTCGAAAACCTAAGTTAGCCTAACTCTGCTGGATGCTGTTCGCAGATAATTTTTAATCGCCTCGACCGTCGGTTCAATAACTTTTTTCCTTTGCGGCAGCCCTATTAAAGCATCCAGGGCTGGATGTTGAGCCGGTGCTTGCGGTACCGCACTGTGTACGGCATCGGGGAATTTGGCAGGATGCGCTGTGGCTACACAGATCAGCGGCCCCGCAACGACGTCCCTGAAAAGCCCACATGCGGCATAACTTACCGCAGTATGTGGATCCAAAACGTATCCATAGTCGCTATAAGCTTTGCGCACCGCATCCAATGTCTGTTTCGTGTCTACAGCCGTAGCCATGAAGTCACCCTCTGGCGGCGAAATTCGAGCACTGCCCGCCGTTTGGAACTGCTCCATAAAGGCACACAATTTGTCTGTGTCTTTACCAAAGTGGTAGTACAAATAGCGCTCGAAATTACTCGCGACTTGAATATCCATAGCCGGTGATAAAGTCTGATGTACATCGCCGCGAGCGTATTCTCCAGTATCGATAAACCTCGCCAAAATGTCATTTTCGTTGGTCGCGACCAACAATTTTTCTATGGGGAAGCCCATTTGACGCGCCAAATATGCGGCAAAAACATTGCCAAAATTGCCGGTCGGAACACAGAAACTGACCGCTTCATCGTATTTGAGACTGGCGTAACCGTAGTACACTACCTGGGCGAGTATTCTCGCCCAGTTAACGGAATTTACCGCCCCCAGGTTAAGCTCTCGCTTAAAATCTAAATCTGCAAATATTTCCTTCATCAAACTCTGACAATCATCAAAGCTTCCATCAATCGCAAGACAGTGAACGTTCTCGTCTGGCACTGTGGTCATCTGCAGTTCCTGCAACGGGCTTACTCTATTGTCAGGATAGAGGATGAAAATATCGACATTGGATTGCCCGCAGACCCCAGCTATAGCAGCGCTACCCGTATCACCGCTGGTGGCGCCCAATATGTTTAGGTGTTGATTGTTTAGCGCTAATGCATACTCGAACAATCGCCCGACAAACTGTAGCGCGATATCTTTGAAAGCAAGCGTTGGGCCATGGAATAACTCCATAACAGTGACGTCACCTAATTGATGCCAGCCCACCACGTCTTCATGCTCGAAGTTCTCATAGGACTTTACGATGAGTTCTTGCAGAATGGCTGGCGCGATGTCGGTAGCGAAGAGGGGGATAACTTCCTGGGCCAACTCTACAAAATTTAACCCCCGCCAACCAGATATGTCAGAGCTGACGTCCGGCAGCTGTTCGGGCACTAATAGTCCACCATCGGGTGCAAGCCCTGTCAGCAGGCTATCAACGAAGGACAGGCCACTGACGCCTCCCCTCGTGCTGCAATATTTCACTATGTCGATCCGCTGGTTAGCAAGATTGCGTATTCTACTGTCAAACAGCCCAACCTGGGGGCAAATATTTACCGGTCAGAATTAGATCGATCCTCTACCGTAGTTGTTCTCTGGCTTTCGTGGTGGGTCTGCTCTCTCTCCCTTAGGCACTTCTGCAACGGCACCTCCAGCTTTCAAAAACGCTTCAATGTCACTTTGAATTTGACCGCGATCTTGTTCTTTGGCTTCCGGACTATAAACCCCAGTATCTGTGGTACTTGTTTGATCCATGACTTTTCCAATCCTGATTAAGTCGGCACTTTTTTTGACTGCACTATTTAGTTTCTGTCCAGAAATTGTCTTCCTGACAATTTCCTCCCAGCAGTTTCTTGCAGAAACTTTCCAAAACCCTTCGGTTTTTGACTCGCGCGTCCTTGCGCTCGAAGTCCCCTCCCCGAATGCTTCGCACTTGGGACAGGCACTAGTTATAGTACAAATCTAGAAAAGTGCCAGAAATCGAGCTTGGGAGCTTGCTAGCCCCGAGCAAATTCCGGATAAGCTTCAATACCACATTCAGAAATATCCACGCCTTCGTATTCTTCCTGGGCAGAGACTCGAATGCCCATAATCGCCTTAAGTACTAACCAAACCACCAAACTGGCACTAAACGTCCAAGCAAATATGACGCCTGTACCAATAATTTGCGCAGTGAATGTCGCCTCCGGGTTGGTGATACACACCGCCATTAAACCCCATACACCACAAGTACCATGCACAGAAATGGCACCAACAGGATCATCAATTTTGAGCTTGTCTAAACCGAGAATAGACAACACGACGATGACGCCACCCACCGCACCCACCAGCAGCGCCTGCACAGCGGTTGCTGTCAATGGTTCTGCGGTGATAGAGACGAGGCCTGCCAAGGCACCATTAAGCGCCATGGTTAAGTCGGCTTTACCAAACAACAAACGCGCCAGTATCAAGGCTGCAACCAATCCACCAGCAGCCGCTGTATTAGTGTTCACAAATATTTGAGCAACCGCATTGGCTTCACCAACATCACTCATCCTCAATTGGGAACCACCATTGAAACCAAACCAGCCAAACCACAGGATAAACATGCCTAAGGTGGCCAGAGGCATATTGGCACCCGGAATAGGATGCACTTCGCCCTTCGGTCCGTATTTCCCAAGCCGAGGGCCTAAAATTAACACGCCAGCCAACGCCGCTGCCGCGCCGCACATGTGGACCACGCCGGATCCTGCAAAATCTAGAAATCCGAGTGCCTCCAAACCACCGCCACCCCATTTCCAAAAGCCTTGAACAGGGTAAATGAAGCCGGTCATTACCACAGCAAATGCTAGAAATGCCCACAGTTTCATGCGCTCAGCAACCGCCCCAGAGACAATCGACATTGCGGTTGCTACAAATACAACCTGAAAGAAAAAGTCGGCTCGTGCCGAATAGTATTTCCCCCCACCTGAAGCCAGTACCGCCTCAGTGGTATTCTCGTCTCCGACCAACATTCCAAAAATCGGCATCCATGCCCCAGCACCTGCGTCTCCTGGATACATAATGGCGTACCCAACGAGCAGGTACATGATTGAAGCAATGGCAAATAGAGCCACATTTTTGGTTAATATTTCCGAAGTATTTTTAGCCCGCACCATACCCGCTTCGAGCATAGCGAAGCCGGGTGCCATGAACATCACAAGGGCACCCATGAGCAAGAAGTAGAGGGTGTCTACTGAATAGCTAAGTTGAGTTAGATCTTCCACAATAATCTCCGAAGGACTCAGCGCTTAAACCGCATCTGGTCCGGTTTCTCCTGTTCTAATTCGAACAACATCTTCCAGCGAAGTGACAAATATTTTGCCGTCCCCCACCTTGCCTGTGTTCGCTGATTTGGTAATGGCTTCGACAACCTGCTCAAGCAAGCTGTCATCTACAGCAG
The DNA here is from genome assembly GCA_003230835.1 of Gammaproteobacteria bacterium. Lineage (GTDB taxonomy): Bacteria > Pseudomonadota > Gammaproteobacteria > Pseudomonadales > Azotimanducaceae > UBA4421. The sequence goes on along the minus strand of QIGT01000462.1, from coordinate 3,990 downwards.
TTTCAATTTTTACCTTGGGCAAAAAATCGACAACATACTCGGCGCCACGATAAAGTTCGGTATGCCCTTTCTGACGCCCAAAGCCTTTTACCTCGGTCACGGTCATGCCTTGAACTCCTACTTCGGAGAGTGCCTCACGGACGTCGTCTAACTTAAAAGGCTTGATAATGGCTGTTATTAGTTTCATGTTTTGCTCCTAAATGGATATGCGGGTCATTGTGGATGATCATTTTTAACGCATACCCGGATTTTGTATCAATCAGAGGCTTTTCGATACAGAAAATACCGCCGTGGCATCACACAATTTAGAGCCTGCGAAGCAGTCACTCTCAGCAAGATCGGTATCGACGTATTGCAGCGAAAAATCTAGGCCAACGGCCGAGGTTGATATGCCAATGCTCCAATCTGAGTAGCTGTCTTCAGAGCCGTTTGTACACTCGCCATTCGCAGCTGTTGCAGAACATCGACCAATGCCAAAATCAGCCCCAGCTTCTTCGTCATCAAACAAGTTCAGGCCGTAGTGCAAATCTAACGTCCAGTTTTCGGCAAGCGGTATGCTGTAGTCACCAAAAAGGTATATGAAACTACCCGTTTCGAAAAAGTAGTCTGGGGAATAGGCTAAGCCGACGCTACCGTCGCCTAGAGAAAGGCTGCCATAAAGTTCGACATAGTCCAAATCACGATCGGACAGACCGTCGAGGTCTAGGCTGTCATCCTCAGGATAGGCATAGTACAAAACGCCTACATCGTAGCTAAGCTCTTCTGTTAGATCGCCAGCAAAGCCACCGTAGATATCTAATTCCAGCGCTGCTCCAGAAAAAGTGACATTTGACGCCCAAGTACCTACATAGAAACCGCTGTCTAACACCAAATCAAATCCGCCTTGTATCGCGGGGGACCGATCACCTTGAGATATCCCTCTAAAGCGGTAATCTGTTGTGAGGGCAACATTGCCCGAGAACTCTTTTGCAACGGCGAACACCGGCGTCGATACACAGCTGACGCTTATTACAAAAACGAGAAAAACCTTGGCGATTAATTTCATCCTGACACTCTCCTAAATATTGCCTGAAATGGCATTGCTTGATCTTTCGCACGGCCGCGAGCTACCCGTAACCTATGCAACCAATATAAGCAGTGCAATCGATAGGCCAACTATTTGAACTCTTTGGAAAACAATCGGTTAGGTGTGCCTGGCACTCAGGCTTTTTGCAAAACTGCACCACCACGCGCATCAAAATCGGGCGGACGCACTTTTATGGTGCACCAACTGAGCTGCCATTTACTATTTCCTACATCAACATCAGCGAATCAGCGGGTGTGGTGGTGCCCTTAACTTCGTAGACTGCCCTATATCGACCCAGCAGGCTAAATCATGGACCCGATTGCGACATTACTTGATCTCATCCGCGCAAAAATGCCGGATTCCACAGCTTTGGAGGCTCAAATAGGAGACCTCATGGCGCGCTTTGAATTGGTCCCAAAGCATGAGTACGAAGCTCATATGGCTTTGCTAACAACACTTCAAACACAAGTACAAAGCCTGGAAAGTAGACTCGAAGATCTCGAAAAAACGACCTAGCCACTGATGAGCGTGCCGCCGGTACATAGCCGCGTCCTATTTGGCATGACCGCTCACCCCATCACTATTGAATGTCATGTGGGATCCGGTTTACCCAGTACAACCATCGTCGGGCTCCCCGAGGCTTCTGTTCGCGAATCTCGCGACAGAGTACAAAGTGCGTTTAAGAACTGTGGTTTCGATTACCCAGATGGCCGAGTGGTGATCAACCTAGCACCAGGACATTTGGCTAAATCGACTTCTTCGTTAGATCTACCCATCGCCATCAGTCTTCTGGCTGCCACCCAGCAAATACGCACGACAACCTTAAACCAATACGAGTTCCTTGGAGAACTAGGATTGTACGGTTCACTGGGAAGTGTCATTGGGGTTCTATCATGCGCGCTGGCAGCTTCGCAAGATAATCGTTGCCTTGTCATTCCAACCGCAAACACGATCGAAGCGGGCCTCGCACCACCACAAACCATTGCTGTCGCAGCTACCCTCAACGAGGTTGCAAGCCTACTCAATGGACAGGTCTGCGTAACGCCACCATCTTGCCCTGAGCCTGAACAAATTCACCCAACCGCAACAACCTTCGACAAAGTGCTGGGTCAACACAGTGCCAAACGCGCTTTAACCATTGCCGCAGCCGGCGGTCATCACATTCTTATGGTGGGTCCACCTGGAACCGGCAAAACCATGTTGGCGCGAGGATTTGTAGACTTGTTACCTGCGTTAACACAACGCCAGGCGCTCGAAGTAGGCGCTATCTACTCTGCTGCTGGGCGAGCTCGCAAACAACACCGCCGCCCTCCATTTCGTGATCCTCATCATTCAGCCAGTGCACCGGCATTGATTGGTGGAGGTCATCCTCCTGCACCGGGAGAGGCCGTGCTCGCCCACAACGGGGTCTTGTTTTTAGATGAACTGCCGCATTTCAAACCGTCTGCCTTAGACTTTCTGCGTGAACCCATCGAAACCGGCGAGGCAGTCATTACACGGGCTAAGTACACGGTACGCTACCCCTGTAGCTTTCAACTTGTGGCTGCCATGAACCCCTGTCCAGCAGGTCGTGTCTGCAGGCAGGATGCTTGCCGTTGTAGCCCTGCCCAAGTTCGCCGCTATCAGTCGAGAATTTCCGGACCCATGCTAGATCGTATTGATATTCAAACTCAGGTACCGGCGCTACCCAGACAGGTACTCATTAGCCTAACCGACAGTCAAGATACCCCCGCGGTACAATTGCGGTCTAAAGTGGTTGCCGCTCGGCAACGTCAAATTGAGCGTCAGCAAACAATAAACGCAAAACTCAGCGGCACCGAACTGAAACCTCACATGGAGGCCGCAAACATTGACCAGGGCTTGCTTAATCAGGCGGTGGAGCAATATCAGTTATCCGCTCGCAGTTACCAAAAATTATGGCGCGTTGCGCGAACAATTGCTGATTTGGAAGGGCTCGACAGGGTGACAACACCTCATCTAACAGAGGCGTTGTCTTATAGGTCGCTAGAATGGGAGCGCGGTGTCAGTTAGGGCCGGTGGTAACACGCTACCTATTTCACCTGATCTAGCATATAGGTCACAGCGTTACTCAACTCGTCATCTGCACAAGCCATACAGGTACCTTTAGGTGGCATGGTATTTAAGCCATCAAGTGTAGATACCATCAAGGCATCCATACCTTTCGCCACCCGTGGTTCCCAAACTGCAACGTCACCAAGTATCGGTGCATCACCCACACCAGCAGCGTGGCACACGCTACAGAACCTATCGTAAACCTGTTGGCCACTCATAGGACCTGAAGAAGTACTGGCCACGGCAGTCGCACAGTCATCACCGCTGCGGCAGACTTCGCCAAACGGCTGCAACCGTGCGTCGATTTCATCATTAGTTCCTGGCGGTACGGCGAACGCCCACATGCTTGTCATGAATGCTATTGCTGCAATGAAGTTGCGCTTCAATTTATTCTCCTGATGTTGTGCTGCTGCGCCATTTTTCGGCGCGGGATTATAGCCTTAGCCGGACGTTGCGTCGAACAACTCTCGCCCTATCAACATGCGGCGGATTTCGCTAGTACCCGCTCCGATTTCATATAGTTTAGCATCCCGCAGCAATCTGCCTGCAGGAAAGTCATTGATGTACCCATTGCCACCTAGAATCTGAATGGCTTGCAAGGCCATCTGGGTTGCTTTTTCAGCTGCAAAAAGGATGCAGCCAGCGGCATCAAAGCGGCTGGTGCGACCGTTGTCACAGGCATTTGCAACGGCATAAACATAAGCTCGAGCCGCATTCGTTTCCGTATACATATCGGCCAACTTGCCTTGAATAAGCTGAAATTGACCGATGGGTTCACCAAATTGTTCACGCTGGTGCACATAGGGCATCACCACGTCCAAACAATTTCGCATGATGCCCAAGGGTCCCCC
>QIGT01000410.1 GCA_003230835.1 Gammaproteobacteria bacterium | reverse complement strand
TCGGAGAGCTGATGGCAACTTGGGTTTGACCAATGACATCCCTACGTGTGCCAATCTCACCCGCCACCAACCAGCCTGTTGGCCGACTGTACTTTCGATCACCCCCTTCAAGTACCTTAGGTACACGATCTACTTGACCGTACCGAGTTTCAAAACTCCATGCCTGGGGACCAACCAATGATAAACTGCTACGACTCTTGCTGCCTTTCTTGGCTCGCACCTTGGCGGTAGGAAAGAGATCTCCCAAGCGCATGATCAACCAGTCTTGCTCTTTTCGCGCGTCGTAACTGTCTCCGCGTTTGCGCTCTACAGTCACCAAGTAATTCAAGCGTCCTCCTGCAGCAGGGGGATGCCAAACAACACGCGACCCTTGCCTAATGATTTCGCCTTCACCGGAAAGCTCATGATACCGTTCAATCGGCATCTTAAGATCAATGGAAACCACTTGCTGAGTACTTTGTATGATAACAATGGAGGCGTGGGCTGAGGCGTCACCGTGGATAAATTCAGCACTAAAAATCGCATCGTAGTCCTGATTTTCAGACACACCGTGACTACAGGCGCTCGCCGAGTACCCGAGCAACAGGCAAACGATAAATCTGCCTATTGGTCTGCTAAGGAACCTCAGATTAAGCTCCGTAAGGTGGCGCGTGTCGCTTCGGCTTGCTGACGATTCAGCGAATACTCCGAGGCAGCAAAATCGGTAACACCCGCTTCTCTTAAGGCACTGATTCGATCATTAACTTGCGCTTCACTACCGACAATAGCAACGTCACCGGGTCCATTGACACCTTCTCGTTCAAACATCGCCCGATATGAGGGTAGTTTGCCATACATATCCAATCTCTTGGCGATGCTCGCGCGCACCTCTTCTGGCTGATCGGTCACGCATACTGGCAGGGTGGCGATAATTCTGGGCTGCGGCTTACCGGCGTTAGCAGCTGCCGCTGATATTTTTGGCACAATATGCTCTTTGATGGTTTTTTCACCGACCCACGCCAAGGTCGTACCATCTGCAAGCCTACCTGTTACACCTAAGGCTTGGGGCCCTAAGGCGGCAACTAACACTTGGATATTCACCGCGCAGGGCTTGAACAAAGTCGCATCACAGGACAACGTTTCTCCTTCGAAACTCACACAACCTTCCTGTATGAGCGGCATCAAAATACTCAAGTATTCTCGAAGATGGCGAATGGGTTTATCAAAACCAATTCCAAGCTGAGCCATCATCGGTTGATGTGAAAGCCCAATACCTAATGTCAGCTTTGCGTCCATCATACTCGCTGTGGTCAGAGATTGACCCGCAAGCACCATCGGGTGACGCGGAAAAGTAGGTACGATAGCGGTGCCCAGCTCCAACCCTGGCACCTGCACACCAACAGCACTGAGCACTGTCAGCGCATCGAACCCGCCGGTGGGATGTTCCGCCAACCAATAACTGCTAAAGCCATCGTTAGCAACCTGTTGGGCGTGTTCGACCACGGCGTGTACTGAAGCCTTTTGCACTAATCCGCTGCCGTTGATACCGATTTCCATGCAGCCATGTTACGACAAAACCAGGCTCAATTGACATCCCTGCGAAATAAAACGCGCGGGCGAATTGTCCAGGAGGCACACCGCACATATCATTGTCATGTTTGAGCAGCTACAGTATTGGTTAAGAATTCATAGTGTGAGATATGCATGTCCACGGCGTTGCAAGGCACCCGCGTTCTTGATTTAACCAGTGGGCCGGCTGGCGGCATTGCAACAATGATATTGGCCGATTTTGGCGCCGAAGTGATTACTATCGAGCGTCCTGGTGTGGATGAACTGGCAACCCTTGCAGCATCACCCATGTGGCAGCGAGGCAAACATTTGCTGTCCCTCGACTTAAACACCGACGCCGGTTACAACACGTTTGATGAACTTTGTGGCGCTGCCGATATTCTAGTTTGCAGCTGGCGCCAACAGGCATTGGTGCGTAAGAAGCTAAATTTTGAAGCACTGCATCCGCGCCACCCGCACCTAGTTTACTGCCACCTCACCGGCTTCGGTAGTCGAGGTCCACTGGCAAATTTGCCGGGCTACGAACACCTGCTCGCCGCCTACACAGGTCGTATGCTCAGCTTTATGGGCATTGTCGACAGGCCCGGGCCGGTATTTTCTAGTCTGCAGGTTGGCGTTCATGCCAGCGCGCAATCTGCCGCAACTGGAATTCTGGCCGCCCTGTTGGAACGAGGCAATTCGGGTACAGGACGCTTGGTCGAAACCAGCATGCTGCAAGGCATGTTGCCTTATGAGCAAGGCCCAATGATTGGTGCCCAAGTTCGCCAACGGTGCCCAGATCTGTTGCCACCAATGCCAGAAATAACGGCTAAACTTCCAAAACCTAGCCTCTACTACCATCCGGCGCAAGCAAAGGACGGTAAGTGGATGCAGTTTGGTAATCTGTTACCTCACCTGTTCGACAATTTCCTCATTTCTACCGATCTCATCGACATAATCGCAGACCCAGACTTCGACACAAAACAGTTGATGCTGCCGAAAGAAAAACACGAAGCATTTCGCGAGAGAATGCTGTCACAAATACAACAGCGAACAGCACAAGATTGGATGACCGCTTTCATTGCTGATGGCGGCGTGGTCGCTACCACTTATCAAACCACTCAGGAAGCCTTAGATGACCCGGACATAGTTGCCAACGGTCATGTTATATCGCGCAAAGATGGCGGTGTACAATTGGGGCCCGTGGCAAAATTAACCAAATCTCCAGCTTCTCCAGGCGATAACGCCGTACCCATAGATATTCATCACGCGATCCTAACTAATTGGTTGTCTTCTCCACGACCGCGGCCACAAGTCCAGCCCACGGGCCGGCTTCCCATGAGGGGTGTTAAAGTTGTGGAGATTGCTACCATCATCGCCGCCCCATTAGGAGCGGCTTTCCTCGCCGACATGGGCGCAAGCGTGACAAAAATCGAACAAATCGGTGGAGACCCCTACCGCAGCATGGGAGGCGGCATAGGATCTGCTCGAGTCAACACAGGCAAGCGCAGCATCAGTGTGGATCTTAAAACGGTAGCCGGACGCAAGGTGGTGTTGGACTTGATTGGCGATGCCGATGTGATCATTCATAACTTTCGCCCAGGCGTACCGGAACGTCTAGGCATCAGCTACGAGCAAATTTCAGCCCTTAATCCACAAATCATCTACCTACAGAGTAATGGCTATGGACCCAGTGGTCCTGGCGCACAACGTCCTAGCACTCATCCTATTCCCGGGGCAGCCATGGGCGGGGTACTTTTCCAAATGGCGCAGTGCCTGCCAGATTCTTTGCAAGACTTTGAGAGTTTAAAGCTGTGGACAAGCCGCCTAATGCGCGCTAATGAGGTAAACCCGGACCCCAACACGGCGTTGGTTGTTGCCACCTCGGTCCTGCTCGGTTTAGTCGCCAGACAAAACACCGGTCAGGGCCAACAAATATACATAGACATGTTCGGTGCAAATGCTTACGCAAATCACGACGACTTTTTACGTTACCCAGGCAAACCCAAGCGCACCCTACCTGACCAGCAACTCTATGGGCTTAGTGCGACCTATCGCTTGTATCCGTGTGCCAACAAGCAGTGGATTTTTCTAGGCTTGGTACGTCAACATGAGCAACGCCGATTTGTGCAAGTGCTATCAGAAAAAGGCTATGAACTACCCTCCTTTACAGCGTTACAAAAAGGCGGTTCACAGGTAATTGAACAACTAGAAAGTATGTTCATCAGCCAAGATGCAGATTACTGGCAAAAAATGTTGGTGGCTGTTGATCTAGGATGTGTGCGGGCTGATACCTGTTTACCCAGCGAGTTCTGGCTCACTGATCCTCAAGTCGAAGCGCTCGGTTTAACCGCCGAAGTGACCCACCCACAATGGGGTACTTACCGTCGACATGGTGCAATGGTGCACTTCGACGGCTCGGTACACCCACTCCAAACAGCACCTCGCGCCGGCCAACACAATCAAGAGTTGCTGCAAGAGTACGGTTATTCCGCTGCACAAATAGCGGCGTTAAAGGACACAAACGTTATTTGGCAGGAATAGGAGGGATGCGCGGTCGCGTGTTTTGCAAGACAACCAGTCACTGCAAACGACCTAAGATGGGAAGATTGCGCGCAGCGTGTAATAGAATACAACAGCAAGCACTGCACCTGCTGGTAGCGTAATCACCCAAGACATAAATATGCTGCGTATGACGCCGAGGTTGATTGCGCTGATCCCCCTGGCAAAACCAACCCCTAAGACCGCACCCACCAGTGTATGTGTCGTAGAGATGGGCAGACCGGTGCCGCTCGCCACCACTACGGTAGTGGCTGCTGCTAAAGTCGCAGCGAAGCCTCGGCTGGGGGTAAGTTCTGTGATTTTGTTACCCACCGTTGCCATCACGCGCTTACCATAGGTGGCCAAACCCACAACTATGCCCACACCACCCAGCAGCAATATATAGATAGATACTGCTGACTCTTGGCGAATTTCGCCGCTGTTGATAATGGACACGACAGCAGCGACTGGTCCGATAGCGTTCGCCACATCGTTGGAGCCATGGGCGAAGGCCATGGCGCACGCGGTGACGACCATCAGTACCTTGAAAGTGCTTTCAACGTTGGCGAAGTGAAAATCTTCTAGTGCTGCACCCGTTATCTTAGGCTGACGCCTCACGTACCAAGCCCCCACAAGACTGACCAACGCTGCAATCAGCATCGAATAAAAAAATGCTTCCTGACCCGAAACTTCCAGACCAACATGCTTGAGACCCTTGGTAAAGGTGACCAAGCTAATGATGCTGGCGGTTAGAAAAATGTAGAATGGCACATATTTTCGCGCTTGCTTTTCAGCATCCTTGCGCTCAAATATCAATTTTTGAACTGAAGTGATGAGCACAAACGCGAGCACTCCAGACAATACCGGTGACACCACCCAACTGGAAGCTATCATGCCAAGTTTGTCCCATTGTACCGCCTCCATACCAACGGCAACCAACGCAAAACCGACAATCGCACCCACAATAGAATGGGTTGTAGAAACAGGCCAGCCTAATTTCGAAGCCACTGTGAGCCATACTGCCGCAGCTAACAAGGAAGCTAACATTCCAAACAATAGTACGTTGGCATCGGTGATCATACTGCTGTCGATGATGCCCTTACGAATTGTCGAAGTGACTTCACCACCTGCAAGGAAAGCTCCAAGAAACTCAAATATCGCTGCAATAATTATTGCGTGCTTTACCGTTAGTGCCTTTGATCCCACCGAGGTCGCCATGGCGTTTGCAACATCATTAGCACCGATACCCCAGGCCATATAAAGACCAAAAGCGATCGCCAGACCAAGCAATATGACAGATTCTTCCATAAGCTTATTTAGCCAACATCATTTGAACACGATGCCCTACGCGTTCGGCAACATCCGCCAGTTCTGACAAAAGGTCCAATACCTTGTAGCAAAACATGACATGAACTGCTGGCAGATCCGCTTCAACAGCAAAGATTCCTGCTCTTATTTTAACCACCAGCTCGTCCGTGCGGTGCTCAAGATATTCGACCTTTTCTATCATGTCAGATACTCGCCGAGCTTCTCGCCCTTTAAAACCGGTATCGATCAATTCATCCAGCGATGCGACCACCTCACAAACCTGGGCGCAAGTGGCGATTGAGCCTTCGACCAATTCAAGCACCTCAGCTTGTACACTGACTGGGAACTGCAGGCGTCGTCCAATCACCAAACCCGCGACATCTCTAGCCCCGTTGGCAATTTCATCTTGACGGCCAAGCAGGTCTAACAAGTCGGCACGAGCAACAGGCAAGAAAAAGCCCCTTGGTAAGTGATTGCGGATGCTACGTTTTTGCTCGTCTGCCTGCTGTTCTATTTCTGTCAGCCGATCATAATGCTGCTGCACATCCTCCCAGCGATTTTCGTTTGCAGCCGGAAACAGAAGTTTGAGCTCCGCTGCTGCTGATACGCACAATTTAGCGTGATTCTGCAAATCACGAAATGGTGAGCGTCCGAACACACCAGAAAAATATGCAGAAACATTGGTCATGTTTTATACCTGGAAAAGGTCCGGCTCAAAAAAATGTGCGCCTACTCTACCTCAGTGATCAGATGGTTCACACTGTAAAAAGGAGAAAAAGAGGATCTGCTGATCTGACTTTGTTAAGCGCTGGAGGAGAGAAATAAATCGCCGATGCAGCCAGGAAATTCGTCCAGGCTGCTACCGAGAAGGTCTAATGATATTCAGACGATTTGGCGTTCTAGAAAGGCTAACTGTCTTGCTGGATCTCTAACAGGCGAATGTTGAGATCCTCAAGAATGTCCTTACGGGTTAGAGCCAGATCGAATTGAAAATTTTCTTCTTCACCTTGGTTCACATCTGGGCGAACCACATTTTGACCTGGCTGATCGCTAAGATTTGCTGCCTCATGATCGAGGTTAGCACTTGGTTGCGAGTTCATTGAACCTGACATTTCCTCGGCAACCGCACTGCCGGCGCCCATTACCAAGATCAAAATACCGCTACTGAGGGCCACGGCAAGCCTACTTCTACTGTTCATGTTACTTTTCTACTCATAATGCGGGCGGCATTGTATCCATTGAATAACCCTGCGCCGTGACACGTTTATCATTTTTCCAAGTTCGCCTTTCTATGATCACGAGTGCAAAACAACCTATTCGGAAAAACACGGATGTTGTGTTCCAACTCGCCAAACACTTTTGGTATCGGTTCGATCCAGGCCACGCGTAGTGGCGATTGACGGTACTTAAGTCTCCCAGCCGCTGTTAACGCCGATGTGAATGACGCCAGAACTGGCACCAAGAAATGGGTCTATCCTAGGGAACCTCTGAATAATTATCGTAAACTCAGCGTGAGCTGCGGGGCTTGTGTCAAGGCGGACTTCGCCGGTAATGGCCACCCCCATTGCCAAAAAGTCCAACGCAGCGAGAAGCTCTGAGAAAGCGATAATTATTCAGAGGTTCCCGAGGCACACTACGCTGAACAAATCTTCGAGCCTAGGTCAAAAGCGGGCTCATGGAAACTTCTATAGGTAACATTTTGAGTACACAACTAAGTGTATAAGGCTTTGAGCGTCGACACTTGCCAAACACCGAGTTTCTTAGCTTTTCCTGACGAATTTTGTCTGGCGCCGTCCGCTACGAGCATGTGTGGTTCGCCAAAATTAAAAGGTGCCAATGACATATTGAGCATACGGTGATTGCCGGTGAGTTTTTCTTTGTTTGTGGTGATCTCTGGAAAGGTCGTGCAAGCAAAGTAAGTGAATGATGAGGCAAAAATATTTTCTAACGCCAGTTCGATGTCCCGAAAACAGAGATGCACCAGCAAATCACGACTCATCAATAAATCTGCTGCGGGAAGCACGGACTCACACACATCAAGTATTTCAAATTGCAACGACGGGAACTTTTCCCGGTTCTCCTCAATAATAGTCGGCACTATATCTGCGCCAATATACTCATAACGATCCAAATCTAGTGTGCTTATCCAATTCATATCTCCACACGGAAGATCGAGTATCGAATGCACTGACAACTGCGTCAGCACATCAGGCAAAGATGCCCGCAGCAATTCCGAGTGAGGCATATCCGAGCCCTTGCCAGACCGAGAGTCTTCCGAACCCCATTTATTGGTGTCGTAAATCCATTGAAAAACACCTTCCCGTGAAGACCCGCGAAATCGGCGTTTTTCTTGACGCTTGCGTCGGTAGCGCGAGAATGGAGAACTTAACGTTTGCCACAGAGACTGTGATTGACCCATAGACGGAAATTCTAAGACGGTAATTGAGTGTATCACTGATAAGTATCCCGGATGAAGGACTCGCATGCGCCCTAGAATCTATCGTCGATAGAGTATTTCGAGTCGCAACGGGTTCATCTTAAAGGCGAGACAAAAAAGGACCATCCACACAAAGTCGCCTACCGTCCGGGGTTGTACATGCACCACATATACCCACACCACATTTGGTTAAATAGTCTATGGCGCTTAAAATCTGCTGGTCTGAACAGTAGCTTCTTTGCACCGCTACTGCCGCATGGACCATGGGTTCTGGCCCACAATTGTAAAAGACAATATTCTCAAGCTCGGCTTGAGACAGTGACTTTAAGTGTTGTTCTAACAACTGTGTCACCAGACCATGATAGCCCACACTGCCATCGTCGGTTGCAACATGTAGAGTTGCGCACGCTTCGCTTTCTTCAACAAAATACAATCGATCCTTGCTGCGAGCGCCAACAAATAGGTCTGTGTTACCAAAGTCTCTGGCCAATTGGTGTACTGCGGCAAGCCCAGTGCCTCCAGCAACAGCAATAATATTTGCCCCGGCTGGGGGTGTTGCCGGTTGGCCGTATGGCCCCCTAACAAAGGCTTTGGCACCAGGTTCTAACTGGATCAATTGTTGCGTAAACTCACCTAAATCGATCACGGCTAACGAAAATGGATCGTTAGTCAGTGCTGAAAACGGCTTTTCTCCAAGCCCTGGAATCCATAAGAATACAAACTCTCCCGCTTGCAGTTGTATTTTCTGGTCGAACACCAATATCGATATATCTGCGGCCACACGTTTATTTTCAACAAGGGTTACCGCTTCAAAGCTCATATCCAGATCATACTGGACGTGCGACTCGCTAACGTTGCTGCCAGTTTTGAAGTCTTGCTCGAGCTGCACAAAGTAGTCATTTATTTGCAAAGAAGTCATGCCAACCAAGGCGCTGCCCACACCAAATATGCTCGCACCAGCATCCTCAAAGGCGCGAACATCATCCGCACAACTGATACCACCACAGCCAATAATCGGCACGTCTACACACTGGGCAATTTCTCGAACGCATTTCAAACCGATGGGTAATATGCCCTTGCCGGACATGCCTCCCACCTCATTACTCAGTACCGGCGCACCGTGAGCACTGTAGTAACCTGGCCCGACGGCATTGATTGCACACAATGCATCCGCTCCTGCGCCCACCGCAGCTTGCGCAATTTCTGCGATATTGTCTGTGTTAGGCGTTAACTTTGGTACCACAGGGATATTCACTGCAGCTTTCACCGCCGCTGTAATTTCTGCAACTAAAGCCGGATCTTGCCCCATCGCCATACCATAACCCTGCGCATGGGGGCAGGACAGATTCAACTCTAATCCATCTGCATAAGGCGCCAATAGCTCTGCTACGGCAACATACTCAGCCACACTCCCGCCAAATATCGAAATCAGAAGAAATCGGTCGTTAGGCACTGTAAGTTGGGCAAACAATTCTGCCGAACGCTGTGCACCAGGATTGGTTAAACCTACCGCATTAACAAAGCATCCAGGCGCATATTGACTTAGAATCGGCTCGCGATTGCCTAGACGAGGTTCAGGACCAATACTCTTGGTGGTGAGTACGCCAACCTGTGGCACATGCGACATGATGTACTCGATGATAGGTACAGCGGTAGCAACGATGCCTGAGGGAATGGTAAAGGGTCCAGAAATTGTCTTACCCAAAAATTCTATGCTCAAGGAAGATTGATCCTGTAATGGTGTACTGCCTATTTTACCTGGAAGAAGAAAGAATCTAAATGATCGATGGAAGTTTTCGCGCTGGTTTTAGTCTTATGCGCGACCCCAATATAAATCGACTCTTTATAGCCTACTTGGTGAGCTATGGCGGCACCGCCATGGCGCCCATAGCGATGGCATTCGGCGTGCTCGAACTCACCGGCTCAACCAAGGATGCAGCTATTGTCATCGCCGCACCCACCTTGGCAGCTATTGTGGTACTGCTATTCGGCGGTGTACTTGCCGACAGAACCTCGCGGCAAAAAACCATTTACTGGTCGGAACTCCTCGCCATGGCCGCCCAAGCATGCCTTGCCGCATTGTTCATCTTCGATCTTGCAAGCGTACCTCTGCTGACGTTCTTCATGCTCATCAACGGCATCGCCTTGGCCTTACACGCCCCAGCAGCCACCGGCTTGATCATTCTGCTGGTCGACAAAAAAGATCTTCAGGCCACCAATGCATTGCTGGGAAGTGCTCGTAACGGAGCCGTCGCAGGCGGTGCAGCTATAGGCGGTATATTAGTAGCCGCTGTAGGGGCAGGATGGACCTTGGCCATAGATGCTATATCCTTTGGTTTATCAGCAATTCTCGTCATCAGCTTACGGCCTAACCTGCAGATTCAACCCAAGGCAGCCTCTGTGTTTGAAGATCTGCGTCTGGGTTGGAATGAGTTTACCTCGCACACTTGGCTATGGGTTATCGTTGCTCAGTTTTCACTCATTGTCGCCGCAGGCCAAAGTGTATTCGGTCTGATCGGTCCGGCTGTCACCCGAGATTACATGGGCGGCGCAACCCACTGGGGATTTATCGCTTCAGCATTTGGCGTAGGTACTCTGGTGGGAGGAATCCTAGCGATGCGCATCAAACCCAAGTATCCCATGCGATTTGCAACCTTCTGCGTGTTTTTCTTCAGCGGCGTGTCACTTGCCATGGCGTTACTTTTACCGGTTTACGTCATCGCCGCAGCAGCTTTCATCAGTGGTTTTAGTGGGCAAATTTTCGCCGTACTTTGGTACACCACATTACAAATGAAAATTCCAGGACAAATGCTGTCTCGGGTCAGCGCCTACGACCATTTAGGCTCCATTGTATTGGCACCGCTAGGTATAGTGGCTGCCGGTTTGTCATACGAATCCCTTGGGTTTCAAACCACATTACTGATTGCAGCCGCGATCGTCATCGTTCCCACGACAATTGCACTGTGCGTGCGTGATGTTTGGACAATGACGAATGAATAACCTCGAGCAGAAAGGTTTCCGCTGTCGCCGGTAGCGGTACTCGATGCTTTAGCTGGCAAAGAGTACTAGACCTTCCGAGCCTTGAAACGCCGCCCCTTTATTTGCCCTTCAGTGAGGAGCTGCAAGGCTCTTTTTGCAACCATTGAATTCACGGCTACGAAGGCATCAAAGTCTCGAACATGAATCTTACCGATCTGGTGCCCTTCAATTCCCTGTCCAGAAAAGGTAAGTGCGCCGACAATATCACCAGGACGCAACTTGTCTTTGCGACCCCCGCGTATGCACAGAGTAGCCATCTTTGGCGGAGCGGGTTTGGTGCTCTCGACATGTCCGTACAGAGATTTCTGCACCACCTGTCGATCATTAGGTAGGCGATGGGCTTGCGCAGGCGTATACAAACTTATCGCTAACCCAGACTCTCCTGCACGTCCAGTGCGCCCAATACGATGGATGTATACCTCGGGCTGCTCTGGCAAATCATAATTAACCACTGCTGCCAGTTGCTCAATATCCAAGCCTCGCGCTGCAACGTCGGTTGCAACAAGTATACGCACACTTTTCTGCTTAAAAAGAATCATGACCAATTCACGATCTTTTTGTTCCATATCGCCATGCAGCGCAGCACAAGACCATCCCAGACCCTTAAGACGCTTCACAACTCGATCGCAAGTCACTTTCATATTGCAAAAAACGATCGCCTGATCCGGATCATGCGTGGACAATATAAAAGCCAGATCTGCCCCACGTTCATCGTCATGAGTCACATAACCAAGCTCCTCAATACTGTTGGGTGCTTCGTCAGTAGTTGCATCGACCACACAGGCATCCTGGGTCACTGCATCACACAACGATTTTATTTCTGGCTGGAAAGTTGCCGAAAACAAAAGTGTTTGCCGGTCTGCTCGTAGGCTCGACAAAATTCCTGTCACTTCGTCCTCGAAGCCCATATCGAGCATTCGATCGGCTTCATCCAGCACCACAAATTTCACGCCGCTGACATCCAAAGTGCCTTTCTGTATGTGCTTTGTAATCCGACCAGGCGTCCCTACGATGATGTGCGCACCGTGGCGCAACGAGCCAATTTGGCGCCCCAAGGGTACCCCACCACATAGACTCAAGATTTTAGTATTCGCCAGGTACCGAGCAAGGCGACGAATTTCTCGGGTCACCTGATCAGCCAATTCTCGCGTGGGACACATAATGAGAACCTGAACATGAAACGCCTTGGTGTCTATTTTATTCAGCAGACCAAGGGAGAAGGCGCCGGTTTTACCACTGCCAGTTTTGGCAATGCCGATCACATCGCGCCCGGCAATGATCGCGGGCAGTGCTTGGGCTTGAATGGGGGTGGTTTCTTTCCAACCCAAATCTTGCAAATTTCTCAGCAGATCTTGGTGAAGATTGAGAGCAGAGAATTGCATGACTTAAAACCGTTTGATACTCGCGAATTTTGATGCTCACGAAGAGTGAGGTGGCGGACTTGCCAATCGCGAGCATATCACAAAACGAATTTATCCGATCGCGGACACTATTCCGTCTGTATTTGTACTTCGTTAGACAAGCCGCTCTCTTCACTATCCAAGTCTATCGCTGTCATCGCAACAAAATAGGTGCCTTGGATAACATTGAGAGTAGCCGAAGACAGGTGCCCGGCTACTTCCGCTACATCATCATATTGGCCGCTACTGGTGCCGTAGTGAATGCGATATGCAGACAACCCTATCACCGCCGTTCCGTCCACGTTTTCGCTAGGCGCTTGCCACTCAAGTACCAGTTCGCCCATAACAGCAACACTCACCATGGCCAGCGCATTTCCACCGGCGCCACTACATTGCAATGTAAAGGTTTGACTGGACTGCAAAGGACCGACCTGCCGGCTACCCGCAACAGCTTGGCTCCCAGACCACCCGCCCGATGCGGTACAGCTGGTTGTATCAGTAGAAGTCCAAGTCAGGTTTGCAGTGCCTCCAGAGTTAACTGTCGTATTGTCTACACTCAGGTTGACGGTGGGCACAGGCGCAGGATCACTCACCCGAACAGTCACAGAACTAATATCAGTGCCTCCTTGCCCGGTACAAGTGAGGGTGTAGGTGCTGTCAGTGTTTAAGTTACCAGTTGATTGTTGACCAGACGTTGAGCGTGAGCCAGACCAGGCGCCCGAAGCTGTACAACTATCTGCATTTTGCGACGACCAAGATAGATTCGTGCTGGTACCTGATTCTATGTCGGTACTGCCGGCATTCAATGTAACCGTAGGGGCCGGCGGTGCTGCCGTCACAGTAACAACGACACTTGCAATGTCAGTTCCGCCGGCACCTGTGCAGGTGAGTGTGAATGTGGTGTTGGCGTTTAAACTTCCACTACTTTGCTGACCGGTAGTGGCCCGACTGCCCGACCATCCATTAGAAGCTATGCAGCTATTTGCATTTTGTGCACTCCAATTTAAGGTGGTTGAAGATCCCTGCTGTACATTTGTACTGCTGGCGGTTATCGACACAACAGGCCCTGGTGTCTGTGCAACTGCCACATCCAATGAGCGGGAAACTTCACCACCCAACCCTGAACAAGTTAAGATGAAATTTTGATCCGAATCTAGCGGCCCAAGAGTCGTTTGACCGGCAGTACTTTGCGCACCAGACCATCCTGCGGATGCCACACAAGCACTGGCATTGGCTGTTGCCCAGGCCAGAGTTACAAAACCTCCGGCTTGAACTTGGCTAACGCTGGACGTGAAGGTCAGACTAGGTGGCGATGGTTGTTGTACATCTATGGACACTGAACTGGTTACTTCACCGCCCGCGCCGGAACAAGTGAGGTCAAATGTTCTGTCAGTATTCAGCGGACCGACACGCTCCTGCCCAGATAAGCCTCGGTTACCAGACCATCCACCCGAGGCACTACAAGCATCAGCTTCTAGCGATGACCATGTCAAAGTGACCTGCTCTCCACTAACAATCGTTGTAGCGCTGCTACTCAAAACAACAGTTGGAAAAGGCACTTGTGCGACATTGACAACAACTTGATCTGTAGCCGTTCCACCCTCACCAGTACATTCTAAAACGAATGTCTGACTTTGCTGCAGCGGACCCACACTTTCCTGACCTTGTACAGGTCTCGACCCTGTCCACCCAACCGTGGCGCTACAGCTGTTTGCATCTGTTGTACTCCACGACAACTCAACGGATGATCCAGGCGTGACCGAAAGCGCACTTGCTAACAATGAAACCGTTGGTGGCGGTGTTTGCGGTGGCGCTTCGACTCGAACCACCACATCGGCTGAAGTCACCCCACCCAGCCCACTGCAAGTCAGATTAAAACTTGAGTCTTGAACCAGAGGTAGCGTTTGAAATGCCCCCTGCAAACCCATCTCACCACTCCAGTCGCCGCCGGCCACACATTCACTGGCCCCAGTGCTCGCCCAGGTGAGTGTAGTAGTGGTATTTGTTGCAACGCTGCTTGGATTTGCAGCGAACGAAATGATTGGGGCAGGCGCATTGGATTGCTCTTGAGTGGCTTCGTTCAACTGTCGAATTTCACTCTCATCTGCCAAGGCTACTCGTTGTGGAAACCCCGTCAGCGTATTCTGCACACCCGTTGATAAGGCAGCATCGACTGTCGCGGTAATGTCGCTTGGATCAATCGCCATCAACGTTTGCGCCAACTCGTTCAGCTCGCTATCGCCGTAAACACTTTGAAGTACACGGATACTCGCAATGGCTTGATCAATCGCAGAGGATGCGATCGGTACGCTATTGACATCAGCATCTTGTTTCTCAGGCATTATCGAACGTATGGCATTATTCATAGCCTCGCTCGCGTCGAAACTATTAACCTCAAGACGCCCCGCTAACACTTCAAGTCGCACACCAATTTCGGCTGCCTTGGCGGTACCTAGAACCCTTACATCGTTATCGCCAACGGCTGCAACAAGCCGTCCGTCCATCTCACCATCGGCGAGATCACAGGCCAGTACTTCGACGACTTCGTCTAGTTCTATAATTTGTCCTGACGCGTTTAAACCACTACCCGTACGGCGAATCCACTCTCCCATGGCTTCATTGGCTAATACAAAGGTTTCGACATTATCAGGACCTATCGACCCTGACATTGGGTCACCCATGGCTACGCTGTCAATGCCAATATCCAAACTACGACGCACTGCACTCCATCTGTCAGCGAGGATGTCAGCGAGGTTAGTCGCACTGGTATCATTGCCGCACTGAGCAGATCGAGCTACTAAAGTGGTCAACGGAGATATATTCAGATTTTGTTCGCCGGTACTGTGGACCAATGCAGACAACGCGAAGTCTGCTGCAAACCCTGTGACCAAATCTGTACCACCAGATGCCGTAGCGGTCACAGGTAGGGGCGTATCTCCAGGAATATCAATGCTGTAGCGCGCCTGGTTATTACTGGTAGTTGAACCTACCAAGTCTCCATTGGCATCGACTAACAATACCTCCGCGCCCACGATAGGGCCATCACCGACGCTGCCGGAAACCGTAAAAGCGCCTAATAACTCATCAGAAGAACCCGCTTCGCTACCTGACGTACAGGCGCTTAGAATGAAACTTATGCAAATTCCCAGTACGACCTTACATGTCGCTTGATGTCTTTCTTGACCCAATTGCCTCTCTCCTACTTAGGAAAACAACTAGGCTGTCCTTGTCCTTACGTCGCGATGCTCTCCAACAACGCTTGATTAGGAGTCTAGGTAGAGTGAGGGCTTTTCCCGTGAACCAGGTTGTGCTTTTAAGGCAAATGTAAGAAGAATGTCGGAACGTGACCGAGTTCACATTGGCACTTGCGCTTCGGCCAAGAACACAGGCAATACTGAGGACGATGAAGGGGCTCGCGATGATTAGAAGTTGCAACCTCGACCCCACAGTGGCAACGTTTACTAAAGCCTCAACGAAGTGAGATAAATGGCAGGTCTGGGTCGACACAGCACTTTCGCTTTAGCCCTATTAGTCAGCACTTTAACTATATCGCCAAACCTAAACGCCGGTGGTGGCATGGTACTGCAAGATGATGTGTGCACCCTGGAAATCGGCTTTTATTCAGCGCACTTCACCGTTTACCAACCCACATCACAAGGCAACACAGAGTTTTGTCAGTCTTTTCCAGACACCGGCGAGACCTTGTTTGTCTTAGACTATCTACACAACAGCATGCAAGAAGTGCCTATCGACTTCAGAATTATTCGTGATACCAGTGGCTTAGGAGAGTACGTACAACTGACAGATGTAGAAGCTTTGGAAGACTTACAAGCAGTGACCGAACTCTACCAGCCGCCGGTAGTGCAGCGCGATGCCTCTTTACGTATATCCCATCACTTTGACCAAGCGGGAGACTACATTGGTATCGTTACCGCTGGCCATCCATCTAACGGAAAAACCTACAGTGCAGTTTTTCCATTCAGTGTTGCGCAAAGTAATTACACAGCTTGGTTTGCCGGGTTATTACTGTTGATTCCACTGGCCTATTTCGGCATGCGGAAACGTGCTCATACGTGAGGTTTCGAATTTGAAAACGCCCTATACGCTGATAGTGATCACCCTGATTGCAGCGCTCGCATACCCGCCGCAATGGTATCCAAAACCTCTTCGCATCCAACTCACTCAATGGTTTGGCGCTGGCAGCTATCGATCTCTTCCCGAATCAATGCCAATGCAACCCATAGAACATGAGATATTTTGCCCTGCGGACCCATCGGGTTGGCGTAATGCACAGAGCATCGATGGCGTGACCATTGCAGAATCTCTCGCCTGCGTGGCAGACAATCCTTTTCTAGTGGCAGCCGCAGTCAAAGGAACTAACAACATTTCTCACGCAACCTTGATGGCCAGCGGTTTAACCGGGGATGCGATAGAAAAAGCCAATGACTTAGACGGAGACGGTGATCCTGATGAGATTCATATCCGACTGGAAGTAGCAGAACTCAATGGCGCAACACCATTATCGTTAGATCCGGTCAC
The DNA here is from genome assembly GCA_003230835.1 of Gammaproteobacteria bacterium. Classification (GTDB taxonomy): domain Bacteria; phylum Pseudomonadota; class Gammaproteobacteria; order Pseudomonadales; family Azotimanducaceae; genus UBA4421. Next base: position 6,391 of record QIGT01000410.1, on the reverse strand, counting down.
CCAATACGACATAGCACCTGGCATACAGCCCGGATTGTGGGTATTCGCGCCCAAATTTGTTGGCATGGCGGTTGAAAATTTCGAGTCTCAACGCGCCAGACCGGCACTGCGCTTGCCGTCTCCTGCGATTCGCGTCGAACAAGGCGATCGAGTGTTCATCACCCTTGAAAATAGTCACTACATGCCACATACCTTGCATTTACATGGCGCTGACCACGCCTTTATCGATGCCAATGGCGAGGGTAACGACGGTGTTCCTATCACTAGCGAAAGCCCAGTAATGCCTGGCTTTGCGCGCACCTACGAGTTAACGCCGCGTCATGCGGGCACCATGTTTTACCACTGCCATGTACAACCTCATGTGCATGTGATGATGGGTTTACAAGGGCTGTTTATTATCGAAGAGAACCGTCCAAATAACTGGCTGCAAACCCTTAACATAGGTGCTGGTTTAGTCCGTGTTCCCTCCCGCGGCGTGGTTGAAACTTACGACGCGGAGTACGACCTTCACTATCAAGACTTAGACCAGCAGCTAAGCGAGCGTATACGCATAGACAACGACCCACGGATCATCACTAAATCGATGCATCGCGACTACGATATCACCGATGCAAGGCCAGACTACTTCACCCTAAATGGCCGTTCATTCCCTTATACATTTCGGGAGTCGATCGTGGTTGGAAGCGATAACGACTTAATCAAACTACGCGTGGTAAACGGTGGCATGAAGACCATCGCCTTACATACTCATGGTCATAAATTCACGGTAACCCACCGCGACGGTACCAAGGTGGGGGCAAACTCCGAAACCCCTCGGGATGTGGTCACACTAGCAACCAGCCAGCGGCTTGATCTGTCTGTTAACCTAAAAAACGATGGCTTACATGCCTACGGCCCAGGTATTTGGCCATTTCACGACCACGAATACCAAGGCGTCACTAATGACGGTATTGGTCCAGGGGGTAATATCAGCGCGATTGTATACACAGATTTTCTAGACCCAGACGGTTGGCCGCGCACCCAAGGGGTTGCTTGGGACAACTACTTTACCGAACAGTATTACCGCAAGGAGATCCCAGTATGGAATTTATATGCGCCAGATCTTTTTGGGCAGCCCGCAATGGACGGTTGGATACTGCTGCGACTTCTGGTTTTGCTGGTCTGTTTAGGCACGATCATTGGCATTTTGGCGGGTAAGGTGCTCAAGTGGCGCGAGCCAAACGAATGAATTTAAGCAGGTGTTTGGCTTGCCTGTTGATGACTCTAACTGCGCAGGCTTGGGCTGCAGATAAGCAGCCCGCTGCAGATCACCACTCACATCATGGCATGCAACTCGACGCCGACGGCGCAGTGATGAATGCAAACTCAAAGCAACTTCCGCATGGGTGCGATCGCATCAGTGCGGAGCAAGATTTCACGGTACACGTTGGTCAAAAACATGCCCAGGATCCTGGCATGGCATTCGGCATGAGTATGCAAGAAATACACGTTAAACCTTGTAGCCGCGTAACCATTACATTGGTTAACGACGATGCTATTCGGCACCAGTGGATGGTACATGGGCTACCGAAATACTTGTACCCAGCAGGAATGTTTCACCTAGAAGCATCTGGCGGCACCGAACGAACCGGCACCTTTATTGTGCCCCCAGAACCACGGAACTATCTTGTTCATTGCGACATCGCACAACACATGGAAAAAGGTATGCGAGCCCAACTGGTGGTCGGAGCGGGCAGCGGAGATCTATGGGCAGTGAACGGCGTGAGTGATCCGTTTGTACGAAGCTCCTATTTCCCCCAAACGCCTTGGTTATGGTTCATCTCGGTCATTATATTACTGGTTTGCGCGTTCGTAGCACGTCGTCTAACGATTCGCTAGTGGCATCACAACGAATTTTTTAGTCTCATCTGATCTAAACAGCATTTTTTTAATAGCACTAACGCATTTGGCGAACACTGGCTTCTCGTGACAGACTAACCCTGTATTCGCGCGTCCTCCAAGCATTGCTCGCGCGAATTACGACCTTTCAATAGCACTTACGCTTGAGTGGGTGTACTTTCGAACGGTTCCTGGAGGGGATATGTATATAGCAAAGGCTATCGGTGCTTTGTGCGCCACGGCTTGCTTGTGTTTATTGCTCGTGTTTAAGGCATGGGCAGAGATCTCAACTTCTTCGCGTAGTCTAACTACGCGCGGCTCGACTGTATGTGCCAGTTTTTTGGCCATCTGCCTCGCAGCCTGCATGAAGAAACTTCTCACTTGCGCCTACCCCGCCTCGTTGTCCAATCAGTTGTCCAACCAATTTTCCAGTCTGCTTTCCAAAGCGTGTAAGGGGTAATTCATGGCTCTCGCCTACGTCCTCATTTTCTTAATCGTGGGATCGGTGCTGTTCCACTTTATAAGCCCTTGGTACCTCACACCCCTCGCATCCAACTGGAGCACCATCGATCTAACCCTGGACATCACCTTCTGGGTCACTGGCGCGGTGTTTATAGCGGTGAACGTTTTTATGGTGTATTGCGTCATTAAGTTCAGGTACAACGCTAAAAAACGCGCAGAATATCAACCGGAAAACAAGAAACTAGAATGGTGGCTAACCGGTCTTACTTCGATTGGTGTGGTAGCGATGCTAACGCCGGGTTTATTTGTCTGGAATGAGTTTGTCAATGTGCCTGAGGAAGCGCATGTGGTAGAAGCCATTGGCCAACAATGGCATTGGAGTTTTCGAATGCCAGGTGAGGATGGCCGCTTTGGCGCAGTTGAGTCTCGTTACGTCAGCGATGACAACCCACTGGGAATGGAAACCGATGACCCCGACGGTCAGGACGACATCATCATCATCAGCCCCAATGTACACCTACCCATAGATAAGCCCGTCAAAATCAACCTACGCTCTAAAGACGTTCTGCACAACTTCGCCGTTGCGCAGTTTCGCGTAAAAATGGATTTGGTCCCGGGGTTGATCACCTATCTTTGGTTCACCCCCACCAAACTTGGCATGTTTGAGATACTTTGCGAAGAACTGTGCGGTGTTGGCCATCACACCATGCGCGGCAAAGTCATTGTCGACACCCAAGAAGACTTCGACACTTGGTTGGCAGAGCAACCTACCTATGCAGAGGTACTCGCAAGACCAGTTGGCGATGCACTAATAGGCCAAGCCCAGTATGCTGTCTGCGCGACCTGCCATGGTGCACAAGGCGAAGGCAACCTACCGACTCACGGCCCCAAACTGGCAGGCCAAGAGGCATGGTACCTAAGACGACAAATCAACTATTTCAAAGAAGGTACCCGTGGCGCCCACCCAGATGATCAATTTGGCCAGGAAATGGCCCCCATGGCGGCCACCCTGTTTAACGATGCAGCGGTGGAAAATGTCATCGCCTACATCGAAACACTTCCAGATATGCCCGCGCCGACTACGATTACCGGCAATATCGAGAAAGGCGAAAAAATCTACAACGTCTGCGGATATTGCCATGGTGTTGACGGTGAAGGCATCGCCGCACTCAACGCACCACGACAAGCAGGCATGAGCGATTGGTATCTCGCCACACAACTGAAGAACTTCCGCAACCGGGTGCGCGGCGCACATGACGATGACATGTACGGTATGCAAATGACGATGATGGCGGATATTCTACAAACCGATGAGCGTGTAAATGACGTCATCGCCTACATAAATACCTTACCTAGACCCACAGAACAGCTTTCTTTAGCTGCAAGGGAGAATGACTAATGTCCGATGTTGCACATGATGCGCTAGATTTTGCACCACCTGCCGAAGTTGAAGAAATGGAGTTGTACCATCCTAAAACTTGGATAGGGAAATATGTTTGGAGCCAGGATGCAAAGGTCATTGCCATACAATATGGCATCACCGCGATTCTCATCGGACTTGTCGCTCTCGTTCTGTCGGTGATCATGCGACTACAGTTAGGCTTCCCGCATACCTTTGATTTCATAGACCCGGCCAATTATCTACAGTTTGTCACGATGCACGGCATGATCATGGTGATCTATCTGCTCACGGCATTATTCTTAGGCGGTTTTGGCAACTACCTCATTCCGCTGATGGTCGGCGCTAGAGATATGGTCTTCCCCTATGTGAACATGATCAGCTACTGGGTCTACTTGCTAGCCGTACTGGTACTGGTGGCCAGCATCTTTGTACCTGGGGGATCAACGGGTGCCGGCTGGACCCTGTACCCACCCCAAGCCATCAGCCCTGGGACCCCAGGTATCGACGGCGGCATTATACTCATGCTCGTATCCTTGGTGCTGTTTATCATCGGCTTCACCATGGGCGGCTTAAACTATATTGTTACTGTGTTGCAAGCTCGCACCAGAGGAATGTCATTGATGCGCCTGCCGTTAACGGTATGGGGTATTTTTATGGCGACAGTGTTAGCTTTGCTCGCATTCCCCGCCTTGTTTGTTAGCGCCATCATGATGCTACTCGACCGGTTAGTGGGCACCAGCTTCTTTATGCCGGCAATGGTTTCTTTAGGCGAACAAACCAGTTACGACGGCGGCAGCCCGCTACTGTTTCAGCATTTGTTTTGGTTTTTCGGACATCCTGAAGTTTATATTGTTGCGCTACCCGCATTCGGTATTGTTTCAGACCTACTGAGTACCCACGCGCGTAAAGCAATATTCGGCTATCGAATGATGGTTTGGGCCATCGTCGCCATCGGTGCACTGAGCTTCGTTGTCTGGGCACATCATATGTATGTCAGCGGCATGAACCCCTATTTTGGATTCTTCTTCGCCACTACCACTTTGATCATCGCGGTACCGACGGCCCTCAAAGTTTACAACTGGGTGCTGACATTATGGCGCGGCAATATCCGCTTAAATGTACCCATGTTGTTCGCCATCGGCTTCATCTTTACTTTCATCAACGGCGGCCTAACGGGTTTGTTCCTAGGTAACGTCACCATAGATCTACCGTTGTCCGATACCTATTTTGTCGTTGCACATTTCCACATGGTCATGGCGGTATCACCCATTCTTGTGGTCTTCGGCGCAATCTATCATTGGTATCCGAAAATTACCGGGCGAATGCTCAATGACACGTTGGGTAAGATTCATTTTTGGATTACGTTCCTCGGCACCTACGCCATTTACTTTCCGATGCACTACTTAGGTTTCGAAGGTCTTCCGCGTCGCTACTTCTCCTACGGTGACACCGAATTCATGTCGGCGTCATCCCAAGACTTGAACGCAGCCATAACAATCGCGGCGATAATTGTGGCCTTTGCACAGATCTTTTTCTTGGTCAATCTATTCACCAGCTACTTTCGCGGCAAACTCGCTGGCCCAAATCCCTGGGAAGCCACAACTCTAGAATGGCAAACTGCGGATACACCACCCAAGCACGGAAACTTCGGCGACGAGCTACCGGTTGTCTATCGCTGGGCTTATGACTATTCCGTACCCAATGCCGACCTCGACTACATTCCGCAGAACGTTTCTCCATCAGACCTAAAAAAACCTACCGCTGGCCAACAAGGGGAGATTGAGAATTGACTTATACACTGATCTTTCTTGCCATATTAATGGCTGCAGTGGTTTGGTGGCTGGTAAAGCAAAGCATCAATGTCAAACCTTGGGTAGCAGATAGCGCCGCTGATGCGGTTCGAACAGACGGCGTGCACGGTCTCGGCAGCTATGTGCCGCTACCCAATATCAAGCTTGGATTAGGCGTATTCCTAGCCGTCGTAACCTCTTTGTTCGCCTTGTTTGTCAGCGCATACACTATCCGCATGGAATATGCAGATTGGCGACCGCTGCTCGAACCAAATCTACTGTGGGTGAATACCGGCATATTGGTGCTGGGTAGTGTCTTCTTACAATGGGCATGGAACGCAGCAAAACGGCAAGACCGAGCGGCTATCAAGCGCGGTATTATTGGCGGTGGCATTTGCACGGTCGCTTTCATCATCGGTCAACTCGCCGCCTGGAACCAACTTTCTGCAGCAGGGCACTTCATTCAGTCCAACCCAGCTAACGGTTTCTTCTATCTGATTACCGCAACCCATGCACTACATATACTTGGCGGCTTGTTTGCCCTGGGTAAAACTATCTCTCGGTTGTGGCAGCCCTCTTCAGAGAGCCCTGAAATACTCCTGGGCGTAGAACTGTGCGCAGTGTACTGGCATTACTTGTTAGCGATATGGCTGATCTTGTTTGCACTAATGTTAAACACCTGAAAATACCGAATCGAACAAAAGGGGCTCAACCGTGGCTGAAAACGCATTACCCGAAGGAATAAAAGGCCTGACATCCGACTGGGGGTCTGACCAAACAACGTTTAAAGGTATGCCTTGGGGCAAGGCCATGATGTGGATCTTCCTGCTTAGCGACACGTTCATCTTTTCGTGTTTCT
>QIGT01000061.1 GCA_003230835.1 Gammaproteobacteria bacterium | reverse complement strand
GCCACCAAAGTGGTGGTAGGAGACGGTCCCCAGCGTCTTGGGTTGCAAGATAAATTCTCGCAGACAGAGTGGTTAGGTTACAAAACTGGCGCAGAATTGGTGGCGCAATATGGCGCTGCAGATGTTTTTGTATTTCCTTCTCGCACGGATACCTTTGGCTTGGTGATGTTAGAGGCAAATGCTTGTGGCACACCGGTGGCCGCGTATCCTGTGACAGGACCCATGGATGTGGTTGTGGAAGGCGTAAATGGCTGTCTTGATGAAAATCTAAATGAGGCAGTGTGCAGAGCGCTGAACGTTTCACGCAGCCAATGTCGTGCGCATGCCGAGAAATACACATGGTCCAAAGTGACCCAACAGCTCATCGATAGTTTGGTGCAGCTGCCAAAGTGAATGTTGTGTTGCAAACGCCGTGGAGTGATGCGTGGCGTGCTGAGTTTGTAGGCACATTGATGGTGATATGTGTGGATCAAGAGATCTTGCTAATAAATAAGAAAACTGGTCATGGCGCAGGAAAAGTAAATATGCCAGGGGGTAAATGGCGTGGGGGAGAATCCCTGTTGGAGTGTGCAACGCGTGAAACCTATGAGGAAGTTGGTATTCGAGTGTCACAAGCAAGCTGCGTTGCAGAGCTGCGGTTTGTTGAGCTTGACGGAGATCAGTGGTTGGGGTTCGTTTTTATGGCGCACGGCCTGCGGGGTACCGCCTCCGAAAGTAGGGAGGCGCTACCCTTTTGGTGTGCAATGGCAGAAATACCCTATTCCAATATGTGGCCTAGTGATGCCGCGTGGTTACCAAAAATTCTGCAGCAATCGCCCACCAGTATGTTGATTGGCGATTTCTTGTTTGATCACCAACAACTTGTGGAACACCAAATGGGCTATGGGAAATCTATCGTTGACAATTTTTTCTAGAACAGGAGTAGGGTATGCGTATAGGAATTTCAATTTGTTCAAGTTATGCGGTAAAGGATGTTCGTGAAGGGGCGCGGCGTATGCTTGAGCGCACGCGAGCATCACATGCTGCAGACCTCGACTATTTATTTATTGGTGATCATCATGTGACACCCACACCTTATTACCAAAATTCAGTGATGCTCGGGCGTATGTTGGCCGAATGGGGTAATGCCCCAGCGGGTGCATTGTATCTTTTACCATTGTGGCATCCTGTCCTGTTGGCTGAGCAAATTGGTACTTTGGCAGCACTAATGCCGGGGCGGTTCATTCTTCAATGTGCGTTAGGTGGGTCTCGTCAAGCCAGTGCTGCTCTAGGTGTAGAGTATTCAAAGCGCGTTCCCATGTTTGAAGACAGTTTGTCCATAATGAAGTCATTATGGGCTGGGGAAGAGGTCACGCATGATCGTTTCTGGAACATACAGCAAGCTAAAATTTCACCTGTGCCGAGTGAATCGGTTGAAGTGTGGATTGGTGCCAGTGCGCTACCGGCAATTAACCGGGCGGCCAAATTGGGGGATGCTTGGCTCGCAACCGTTAGCCTCAATTTGCAACAAGCGACAGAACAACTGAAGCACTACAAACAAGCCTGCGCCCAGCATTCTGCTACCCCATCTGCTGTGGCCATACGGCGAGACATATTTATCGGCGCAACTTCCCAGCAGGCATTGGCTGTGAAAGAGGAATATCTTGGCAAGGGTTATCGTGGCTTTTCAGCAGATGCGATGATGGTGGGCTCGGTTAACGAAATTGTGGATCAGATGGCTGGTTTCAAAGACGCTGGGTATACCGACATAATTGTTCGCAACATGTCGAGTGATCAAGGCGAAGCCATCGCAAGTATAGAGCGTCTTGCAGATGTAAAGACTCAGTTGGCAGACTGAGTAAGGTATGATTGATAGCTACCCAGGGGGTGGGGAAACATGAAAAAATTGTTAGTTGCTAATCGTGGCGAAATTGCGATTCGCATTATTCGTGCGGCACAGGATTTAAGTATAAGTGCAGTTGCTATCTATGCTGAAGATGATGAAGGCTCACTCCACGTGCGCAAGGCAGACTGGGCTTTGCGACTTGAAGGTAAGGGTGCTCGGGCTTATTTGGACATTGATCAAATTGTTAAATGTGCGGTGGAAAATAACTGCGATGCGATACATCCGGGTTATGGTTTTCTGAGTGAAAATGCGGACTTCGCGGCCGCAGTAGAAGGTGCGGGTCTTATATTTGTTGGACCAAGTATTGCGGCTCTGCAAGCGTTTGGTGATAAGGGTGCTGCTCGCAAGCTGGCAGAAGAAAATGGCTTACCGGTGTTGGCTGGTTTGTCAAAGAATATATCTCTTGAAGAAGCGCATAGTTTCTTTGCGCAACACAATGGCCAGCCAGTTATCCTCAAAGCGATCGCTGGTGGTGGCGGACGTGGCATGCGGGTGGTAGAGGCGCTGTCTGATCTGGGCGATGCTTATCAGCGCTGTGCGTCTGAAGCCATGGGTGCCTTCGGTAGAGGGGAGCTTTATATTGAGAGGTTTGTTGAGAACGCTAAGCATATAGAAGTTCAAATTGTGGGTGACGGCTCTGGGCAAGTCAGCCATATATGGGAGCGTGAATGTAGTGTACAACGCCGTCATCAAAAACTGCTTGAAATCGCACCGAGCCCTGGGCTTGATGAACAGGTTCGCAAACAAATTTGTGAACTGGCGGTAAAATTGGGTGCAAGTGTTAATTACAAAGGTCTAGGTACGATAGAATTTTTGTTAGACACAGATACTCAGGCTTTTTACTTCATGGAAGCCAACGCTCGATTGCAGGTGGAGCATACGGTAACCGAAGAAATTACCGGTATCGACTTAGTTCGGGCGCAAATTGAAATTGCCAATGGCGCTACACTTCAAGAGTTAGGGTTGTCGCAGAATGAAATTCCTAGCCCCCAAGGTTATGCAATGCAGTTGCGGGTCAATATGGAGTCTATGGATGCGCAAGGCAATGTGAAGCCCGCGGGTGGCCGTTTAACCGTGTTCGAGGTGCCCACTGGTCCGGGTGTGCGGGTCGATACCTATGGATTCGTAGGGTATGTCACTAATCCTAACTACGACTCATTGTTGGCCAAAGTCATTGTCAGTTCACGCACGCATAATTTTATCGATGTCACTCGGCGTGCAGAGCGCGCACTAAAAGATTTTTCTGTAGATGGGGTGACCACAAATATCGACTTCCTACAGAAATTGTTGGTGCACCCAAGGTTTATTTCCAACCAAATAACTACTCGCTTTGTGGATACACACGTTGCTGAATTGGTGGTGCAGCCCAATGTTGCCGGCAACCAAAGCAACGCCAATCTGACCGGTAGTAAGGTAAATACGCGAGATCCACTGGCTGTATTGGAGCACGGTAAGTCTGGTGCTACAGAAGGGGTGACCACTGTCCAAAGCTTAGGTCTGGTAGAAGAGAATCTGGCGGATGAAGATTTGTTGCCGGGCAGCGTTGCGGTGCGTGCACCGATGCAGGGCACAGTAGTGAGTTTTGAAGTGCAACCTGGCGACGAAGTGTACGTCGGAAAACTTGTTATCGTCATGGAAGCCATGAAAATGGAGCATGAGATAACAGCTGATATCAGCGGAATTGTTGAGCAACTCTGCGTTGAGGTTGGTGATACAGTATTTGAAGGCCACTCATTGATTGTGCTTATGGAAGCAGCAGTAGAGGTTCGTGATGAAGAGGTAGCGAAAGAGCTGGATCTAGATTTTATCCGTCCAGATTTACAGGAAGTATTTGATCGAAAAGCTGCAGGCTATGATGAAAACAGACCTAAGGCTGTCGCCAAGCGGCGTAGAACAGGTCATCGCACGGCGAGAGAAAATGTAGCCGATTTATGCGATGAAGGTACCTTTGTTGAGTATGGTGGAGTCGTGATCGCAGGACAGCGGCGACGGCGCTCTGTCGAAGACTTGATACAGAACACAACTGGTGATGGCATGGTATGTGGTCTAGGCCAGGTCAACGGTGCGCTTTTTCCAGAAAGTAAGGCTCGCACCATGATCATGTCCTACGACTACATGGTGCTTGCGGGTACTCAAGGCATGAAGAACCACGCAAAAAAGGACCGTCTTTTTGAAGTTGCCGAACAATATCGGCTGCCTACGGTTCTATTTGCTGAAGGTGGCGGCGGACGACCTGGCGATACAGATGGTTCTGGGGTTGCCGGTCTCGATTGTTGGGCGTTCACTTACTTTGCACGACTGTCCGGGCTGGTTCCACTCGTCGGCATCACAACCGGGCGCTGTTTTGCGGGCAACGCGGTATTGCTGGGTTGCTGTGACGTGATCATCGCAACACGAGGGTCGAACATCGGTATCGGCGGGCCAGCGATGATTGAAGGCGGCGGCCTAGGGGTGTTCAAACCCGAAGAAGTGGGCCCTATGGATGTACAGGTGAGCAACGGTGTTGTTGATATCGTTGCAGTAGATGAGCAGGACGCGGTAGCGAAAGCGAAACAATATCTGTCTTACTTCCAAGGCACTGTAGAGCAATGGCAGGCGCCTGATGAGCGAGCCCTGCGTTTTATCGTGCCTGAAAATCGGCTGCGCTATTACGATATGCGCGATGTCATCAAAGGCATCGCTGATGTTGATTCGATACTTGAGCTTCGGTCGGAATGGGCGATTGGAATCATCACAGCGTTCATACGAGTCGAAGGACGTCCCATGGGGGTTATCGCTAACAATCCAGTTCACTTGTCTGGCGCTATAGATGCTCCCGGCGCGGACAAAGGTACGCGTTTTATGCAATTGTGTGATGCCTTTGATATTCCGATCCTATCACTGTGTGACTGTCCGGGCATTATGGTTGGACCTGAAATTGAGAAGACCGCCGTTGTTCGCCATGCGGCTCGAATGTTTGTCACTAGTGCCAATATTGATGTTCCGCTTATGACTATTGTTACCCGTAAGGGTTATGGTTTGGGAGCCCAAGCCATGGCTGGGGGCAGTTTTAAGGCGCCATTGTTTACCATCACATGGCCAACTGGAGAGTTTGGCGGCATGGGCTTGGAAGGGGCGGTGAAGTTAGGCTATCGCAAAGAGCTGCAAGCCATCGAAGATCCGCAAGAGCGTGCTCGTACCTATGAAGGAATGGTGGCGAACATGTATCAGCGTGGTAAGGCCGTTAACATGGCGTCACACTTTGAACTAGATGATGTTATCGACCCAGCAGACAGTCGCAAGTGGATTGTCTCAGGGTTACGTTCTGTGCCTGCGGCGCCTGCTCGTAAAGGCAAGAAGCGTCCCAACATAGACACTTGGTAAGGATCTACAACCGATGATGTTATTTGACCAATGGCGGCAGCGCTATTCCATGGTTCTTCTGTCTTTTGTTGCGGTATTTGTTTGTTATATAGACCGTGTCAGTATCAGCGTCGCCATGATTCCGATGGCGCAACAATACGGTTGGAGTGAGTCCACTCAAGGGCTCATTTTCTCATTCTTCTTTTTCGGTTATATGGTGACCCAGTTTCTAGGTGGCTATTTAGCGGATCGGTTTGGTGGCAAAGTTATCTTAGCCATCGGCGTGGTTTGGTGGTCTATTTTTACCATCCTCACACCACCTGCAGCAGCTCTGGGGATTGCAGCGCTACTGACAGCACGGGTGCTGATGGGCATGGGCGAGGGGGTGACGTTTCCATCCATCTACGCGTTGTACGGAAAATGGGTGCCGACCAGGGAGCGTGCTCGCTCTGTTGCCCTGACGAATAGTGGTATACCTGTCGGGCAGGTGTTTGCACTGCTGGTTGCGCCGCTGATTGCCATCAAGTGGGGGTGGGAATGGATTTTCTATATTTTTGGCGCGGCGGGCGGCCTTTGGATTGTCTGTTGGTATTTCATGGCGGCGAAAGACCCTGACTCTCACCCTCGGGTTTCTGCAGTTGAAGCAAAGGAAATTGCAGATGGTTTGCCTGCCGTTAATAATGTAGACGCTAAAGAGACCTCAAATCTAGATTTTTTTAAGTCCAAGGCCGTGTGGGCAATTATAGTTGCGCATTTTTGCAATAACTGGTCGTTGTACGTTTTGTTGTCATGGCTGCCGAGCTTTGTCACCAAGGGTCTGGGTGTAGATTTTGCAAACGCTGGTTGGGTCAGCATGATTCCGCACCTAGTTTCCTTTGTTTTTCTCAATGTTGCGGGTCAGGTGGCAGATCGTTGGGTAAAACAAGGTATGCCCGTTGTTAAGGTTCGCAAAACCTGCCAAATCATTGGCTTTGGTGGTATCTCTGCTGCGCTTTTTGTTGTGGGAGAGGTGTCCACCGCATGGTTGGCCATCACCATTATGTGTGTTGGTAACGCCTTGGGTGCGTTTGTGACCGGCGGGTTTGCTGTTAACCATATGGACATTGCACCCAACCACGCAGGCAAACTCATGGGTATCACAAATACCTTTGGCACTATCCCAGGCATTATTGGCGTGGCTGTGAGTGGGTATATTCTAGAAACAACCGGCTCTTGGGCATTGGTCTTTCAGGTGGCGGGCGGCGTGACCGTGTTCGGTTTAATTTTCTACCTCATATTTGCGCAAGGTGAAAAAGAATTTGACTAGGGAGCCTCTGATTAAGTCTCAGAGGCTCCCTAGCTTGTGCAGGCTCATACGAAACACATCCAATAGACAAAGTGTTAGGATCCATGCAGCTTATTTTCTATAGGAATTCACATGATTACTTTACGCGTAAATGGTGAGGAACATCAGCTTGATGTTGATCCTTCTATGCCTTTGTTGTGGGCTATTCGTGAAAAACTAAAACTCACCGGTACAAAGTTTGGCTGTGGTATCGCGCAATGTGGGGCCTGTACCGTGCATTTGAATGGTCAACCTATCCGTTCATGCGTCACTCCAGTATCTGCTGTTATGGGTGGTGACGTTACCACCATCGAAGGCATCTCATCGTCTGATGGTTTGCATAGCGTGCAACAAGCGTGGATCGACGAACAAGTTGCGCAGTGTGGATATTGCCAATCCGGACAAATCATGTCGGCCGTGGCGCTGCTAAGACAAACACCGAACCCCAGTGATGAAGACATTGATCAAGCCATGTCGGGCAATATTTGTCGCTGTGGAATGTATGGCCGAATCCGCTCCGCGATCAAAAATGTCGGCCAAGGCGTGGTGCAAACTTATGATCCGCAGGAGACTGCGCATGGGTAAGTGGACACGACGTGCTGTGATTAGTACCGGCGTTATCGCAGGCGGAGGTTTGGTTGTTGGGGTAGCGTTGCGTCCAGGCCATCGCGCGCCAGATATAGCACACCTCGTGACAAGTGATGATGAGCAACTGATCAACGCTTGGGTGAAAATTGGTGGAGATAATCACATCACCGCTATCGTTGCGCATAGTGAGATGGGTCAAGGTGCGCAAACGGCGCTCACCCAAATGTTAGCTGACGAGTTAGATGCGCGATGGCAGGACATGAGCTTCATCGAAGCGCCTGCTGAAGATGAATATGCTAACTGGGCGTTGGGTAAGGGCTTCGTGATAGGCGGGGTCGACATTCCCCAGTCTTTGGTACCCACGGTTGATGGTTTGTTTATGCAAGTAACCAGTGCCATGCACCTGCAAATAACCGGTGGCAGCGCCAGTGTTCGAGCCACTGGCGTTTATGGCATGCGCATCGCTGGTGCCGCTGCAAGAGAGTTATTAATCAAAGCAGCGGCAGCACAATGGGAGGTGCCAGAATCTGAATTGACCGCTAAACATTCTCAAATCATTCATAGCGGTTCTGGACGTCAGGCTGATTTTTCCGAGTTTGCCGCTGCTGCAGCACAATTCAAGCCTTCTCGTACACCCCGATTAAAGTCTGTTGAAGACTTTGAAATTATGGGGCGTAGTGTGGCTCGTCACGACATTCCCAGTAAGGTGGACGGCACTGCGGTATTTGGGATAGATGCAGACGTGCCTGACATGATGTATGCCGCGATTCAAGGTGCGCCGGTATTTGGCGCTCAAGCGCTAGAGTTTAATGCTAACGGTGCCGATCAATCTACTGGGGTACTGCAAATAGTTAACTTGGGTGAAGCGGTAGCCGTTGTCGCGGACGGATATTGGAATGCCAGCCAGGCGCTGAAAATGATTGACATCACCTGGTCGAAAACTGGCAGTGAAGGCTTAGACAGTGAGAAGTTGTTCGCGCAATTTGAACGTGACCTACAAGCTGCAAAGCAAAGTGGTGATGCCACCGACGATGTATCCAGTGGCGATGTTGAGGCTGCCTTCGAACGAGCGGACAAGGTTGTAGAAGCCAATTATCGAGTTCCGTTTTTGGCACATGCTTGTATGGAGCCAATGAATGCTACCGCCAGAGTTGACAACAACAAATGTGAAGTTTGGGCTGGCTCACAAAACCCACTGGGCTTTAAATACGAAATAGCCGACGCGTTAGAAATGGATGCCAGCCAAGTTACCTTCCACCAGCACACTATGGGTGGTGGATTTGGGCGACGCGGGACCAGTGACGTTGCCGTGCAAGCCGCACGCATAGCCAAAGTGGCAGGTGTGCCCGTTAAACTTATCTGGTCGCGAGAGGAAGACATTCGTCATGATGTTTATCGGCCTGCCGTTGCCTCACAGTTTCGCGCAGCATTGTCAGACCAAGGCGATGTGCTGGCGTGGGAAAACATGTTTCACGAAAAGCACGAGCCCGATGAAGCACCCAATATCCCCTATGACATAACATCGAAATCTATCCAGCACATTGAAAGTCTCACCCATGTGCCATTTGGTCCCTGGCGAAGTGTGGATCATTCTCAACATGGTTTCTTCACTGAATCTTTTTTCGATGAGGTGGCTCAGGCAGTTGATAAGGATCCCTATGAACTGCGCCGAGCGCTGTTGAGTGACAAGCCAAGGCATCTAGCGGTACTTGATCGCGCGGCTAAAGAAGCTGGGTGGGGTGAGAAACTTGCTGCTGGTCGAGGACGCGGTATTTCCTTGCAACAATCATTCGGTTCGATCGTCGCTCAGGTGGTTGATGTCAGTGTGAATCAAGGCAGCGTTAAGGTGGACCGGGTTGTATGTGTAATAGATCTAGGTTTCGCAGTGTCGCCAGACGGTGTTCGCGCGCAAATGGAATCTGGCATCATCTACGGATTAAGTGCGGCGTTGTACGGCGATATCAATATTGTTGATGGGGCAGTGAAGCAGAGTAATTTTCATGACTACCAGGTCGTGCGCATGCGTGAAGCGCCAGTCATTGAAACTCACATTATCAATAGCGGTGCGGCATGGGGTGGTGCAGGTGAACCTGGAACCCCAGGCATTGCACCTGCCTTAGCCAATGCGGTTTACCAAGCAACGGGCACACGGGTACGGCAATTGCCTCTGTCCAACTACGATTTCTCTTATCAGTTTGTTGAAGAGGAAGAAGTTTCCTAATACGTGGCTTACTGGGTCGCCGGTCGCGACCCTAGGCCAAAATAAATTTCTTTTCCTGCAACCTTTATTGATTATCTCGCATCTATATAAGTAACAGTGATCAATAAACAATGTTGGAGCGAATAGAGATGGATTTAAAAAAACCGTTTAGCGTAGTCGTGTGCGTGGCCGTGTTAGGCTTTAGTTCTTTAGCCGGTGCGGGCGAATATACCATGACCTACTCCAAAGGTGAGCTAAGAAATATTCAGGGTGTTAAGGCCGTCCATGCGCGTATGGTGAAGGCTGCGAAACTTTATTGCCCAACTTATACAGAAATACGATCTCTAGCTGACGTGCGTACGTGTGTTAATGGAGTTGTTTCAGACTTGGTGGGTACAGTGAACCATTCTGGTTTGACCCGCTATCACGACGGTGACGAAGAAATCTCGCGCATTGTAGATGCGAATATAGACGAATCGTCATTGCTTCAATCGGAACTAGATCAAGGCTGATTTGCGTAGCCTGGTTTGTAGGTTAAATCTGCTCGCCGCTAAATTCTATGCTCTCGTCGCCAAATGTGGTATCAGATTTGCGCGGCTTCCTGCCCAAGGCAAATTCTGGCGGTAGAATATCTGACTTCTCGGCATAGTTAACAGGGTCGCTGAAGTAGCCGAGAGCATAGTCACCTTGGGTGTATCCCAACAATTCTTGCAATTCTGGATCTAAGGTTTTGGCGATTTCTGGGGGGCAAGATAGATACTGGTTTTCTTCCTGCCTGAGCCAGCCCAGGGTATAGGTTAAATTTAGACCGAGGCGAGCTTGCTCAGAGCGATTCTCACCGCCACTGTGTAGTATGCTTCCGGTATAGATTAACACTGACCCTGCTGTCATTTCGGCCTGCTCAATTTGTTCGTCTGCAGCGCGTTGTTTCCAATCCCATTTGTGGCTGCCCGCAACATAGCGTGTTGCGCCATTTTCCTTGGTGAAGTTTGTTAATGCCCAAATGGTATTGAACTGAGGCTCAATACTTGAAGGTAGGTGGGTTCCCCAAGCAAGGCGGTCTCGGTGTAGTGGTTGTGCTGGGTTACCGGGGTGAATGTAAATGGTTTGGGTTAGGTGCAACAGAATCTTTTTACTGAAAGGGCGCAAGAATGATTTCGCCGCGTTTAATATGGTCGGACTTAGAATGAGGTCGCGACAAGTAGGCGTGCGCGCTACTAGAGCTCCGGTTCTCTGGGTTCGACGGCCGGTAAAATCATCGTTTCCCATGGCGGAGCGGTTGATAAAGGGCATGACCTCCTGGGTCATTTGCTGCACGGTTGATGCGTCGATGACATCGGCAATAATGGTTGCTCCGTCTGACTCCAATGCCGCGAGAATATTGTCCACACTCGCTTCTGGTCGTAGGGTTTGCAGCGCCATAGTAGTATCCTGTCTGATTAATTCGTTTTAATGTCAAAATCAACTACTGCTCAAAATAGTGATCCTGAGAAGAAAGGTCAACTGTTAACTGCCCCCATCCCTAGTAGGGGGCGATGGTGGATACTGTTGGGTTTGTGGATGTTGTACGCAAGTTTTGGCTTGGTCGCAGTCAGTGTCGCACCCCTAATCGGTCCCATAGTGATCGAGTTGGGCCTGTCGCATGCCGCCATGGGTAGCATCATGGGTGCGTGGCAGTTGGTCTACATATTCTCAGCGATTCCGTGTGGTGTTTTGCTAGACAAGATTGGTGGACGCAAAGCCCTATTGGTTGGTGTGTTGTTTATTGCAGCATCTGTTCTGGGTCGAAGCTTGGCAGTCGACTACTGGACCCTGTTGCTGGCTGTCATGTTGTTTGGTCTAGGTGGTCCGATAATTTCGTCGGGAGCGCCGAAGTTGGTCGCAGAGCTTTTTAGTGGCAGTGAACGGGGCATGGCCATGGGCATCTACATGACAGGTCCTTCCTTGGGTGGGGTGATCGCGTTAACCGCTACAAACGCATGGCTTATGCCGCTTTTTTTAATGGACTGGCGTAAGGTGATGTTGGTGTGGGCTGGTTTCTGCGTTATTGCGGGAGTGGTTTGGTGGGCTATCGCTCAGAAGTATCTGCTTGATTCCAAAAATACCCCTGCTGACGATATCGCTACAGTCTCCCGTATATCGGTGATGCGTGAACTTATTAGTTATCCCGCTGTAAGAACAGTGTTGTTGATGAGTGTTGGTGTTTTCCTATTTAATCATGGCCTCAATAACTGGTTGGTTGAATTACTTGCTCATGGGGGTATGAATGCTTCGAGTGCGGGATACTGGGCGGCTTTGCCCACGGTGGTTGGAATATTTGGCTCTTTGCTCATACCACGATTAGCGACTCCAAATAGGCGATTCCATATTTTATTTGGTCTGTGTATTGCTGCCTTGGTTGCGAGTTTTCTTTTACAGTTCTCAGAAACAGTTCCGCTTACTGTTGGTCTCGTGCTTCAAGGCATTGCTCGCTCGAGCATGATGACTGTGCTAGTGCTCACCTTGGTCGAGTTGCCAGGTATTGGGGACAAAAACGCTGGTACTGCTAGCGGTATGTTTTTCTCCGCGGCAGAACTCGGTGGGGTTATAGGCCCACTTAGTATAGGTATAATTTATGATGCCACTGGACAATTTACCACCGCGTTGACAGGTTTAAGCGTGATAGCTTTTGCCTTGGCACTGGCCACAGTTTTTCTGGCCAGCCTGACTAAGAAGTCGCCTGGTTAATTTTTGGTTAGTCTTTGGTTAATCGATCAGTGTAAATGTCACGCCAGCATTGGCGGGTAGTCTTTCTAAAAGCTGATCTCCCATGGCACTGGCTGGGGTCCAAAATCCACCACCAACACTTAAGTCATCTTGGGCTAGGCAGACTGCACTTTCACTGATCATCTTAGAAGTAGATCCATAACCCGGGTCTTTATCACCCTTTACTATCGCGCGTAGGTCTTTAGACGCATCATTTGGATGCTTGGCGATCAATTCGATTTCAAAAAAACCATTTTCTATAGTTTCTTCGCTAGGACCATGTCCGGGCTTGGGCATCACTTGTTGTAGAAGTTTGCGCGTAGGGGTTAAGGCCGCCAGTGTATTCATTGCACCAGTACCCATGGCTATGGCCGCAGCCCCTAACATGCCAGGAATGCCATCTTTCACCAGCGTACCTTCGTCATAACGAAAATCGTGTCCGTAAGCTTCACCAAGTAACTCGTTACTTCGTCGTACAACACGAGTATTTATAGCTGCCATAACAAATGGTGCCACCCATGATTTAAAGTCTTCATCGTAGAAATGTTGGTTATTATCGCGCCCATCTAGACCTCGATGGTGGTTGTTCAAGGCATAAGGGTCCTCGATTGTGGTCATGATGGACGAGTCGCTTTTTGCTGCTTCCATCATTGCCATCATGCTGTCAACAGTGCCACCGCTGAAACCACCCTTGAATGCCCGAGTGCGAAATTTAATCTGTTGAGCAGGCACTCCATATAGCTGCTGCATGTGTTTTTGCAAAAAATAGACCCCTAAGTCTGAAGGGATGCTATCAAAACCGCAGGTATGAACTATACGTGCACCGCTTTGTTTCGCTTGGTCTTGGTGGCGTTGGATCATCTCTTTCATCCAATGCACCTCACCCGTGAGATCACAATAGTGTGTGCCATACTCTACACAGGCAGCGACCAATTCTGAGCCGTACCTGGCGTAAGGACCTACCGTGGTGAGTATGACGCGAGTTTTCTGCACAAGCTCATTCAATGAACCTGCGTCATGGGCATCAGCCTGCAGCACGTCAATATCTTGGTCGCCGCGTATGGACTCAAGTTTGTCTTTATTACGTCCAGCAATAGCCCATTTGAGATTTCCTTGAGCATAGTTCGACATCATGTAGTCAACGACCAATTTGCCTGTGAACCCAGTGCTTCCCCAAACAATAATGTCGTACTCTTTAGTTGTATTGGTCATATTGGTCATAGTATCCCCTGGGATATGGCTATCGTGCGTCGACGTTTTCTTGTTTTTCGCCATCTTGATTGTGTTGTTGTTGCCGCTTGCTTATCTCATACATCTCTTGAATATCGAGTCCGCCATCGCCGTTGGTGTCTACTGCTTTAAACCCTTGCACCAAGCGTTTCTTCAATTGTTTGGGGAGTTCACGCCAACTTAGTTTGCCGTTCATGTCTTTGTCTAGAAAACCTACATATTGGGTTACGCGGGCTAGTATTTTGTCGTATATGGGGGCTTGCGTAGTTTCATCGACAAAGGTATATGAAAAAGCACCGTACAACATTTCGTCCCAAGACTGCAGCCCCCAGGGGACTTCTCTTTGCGGGTCTGGATTGCTTAGGTTAGCTGTCGAATTGTCGTACCAAGTTGTGTGCACAAGTTTGGTTCCAGCTTCTATGCTCTTGGGTGATACAAACGCATAAGATCTCTGCCAATTAAAATCATAGTTAGGTACATTTAAGATTACCTCTCGTGTGCCGTCTTGTTTCAGTAGCTCAAAGCGAGATGCTACACCACGATAGTGAGCGTGGGGTATAAGATCGTGAAGTAAGGCGGGTTTGTTGAACTGGTAGTACGCAACCTGTTCGTGTCGCGAGATATTTGCTGGAATTTTGATCGTTGGGTCGATAACCACGTCTTGTCGATAGAAGTATTTAGGTTTTTCGGTATGGAAATACAAACCGATTTTTGAACGATCGACGGTTTCCCGACCCACTGGCGTGTAGTGTAATTGGAACGCGAACTCACCACCGGGGGGTATGTAAACCCCAGTATCCGTAGGAAAGGTGTGAGATTCGTTGCCTGGTGCATACCCAATTAAATAGTTATCGAACACACCGCTATCGCGGCGTAGCTGTGTGGTATCGGTATCGATGGTTCCGGCAAGAATGTGGTGAACAACCTCTCTGTCGCCAGGCACTATGGTGGCAGCCCTGATCCAAACGCCTGTATCCAGGGGGTTTGCAATGGTCGGAAACTGGTAGTTGACTACGCCGCTGGCGGGCACTGTATATGCAGGAATGTTCAGTACCAGGTCCGGTGTTCCTAAGGGCCATTCAATATTTGCTATCTTTGTTTGCTGCAGCGGGTCGGGACCTGTTCCTCTTGGAGAACCGGCATTAATCCAATGTACTAAGTCTTGTAATTGTTTTGTCGACAATGAGATATCGTTTTTCCAGGCCCCAATGTGAGGGTCGGCGTGCCAAGGCGGCATGCGCTTGGTGCGTAAAACTTCGCGTATCATGGGTGAGAAGCCAAGCACCATGTTGTAGTCACTCATGGCCCAAGGCCCCAAGCCTCCTTCAGTATGGCAAACCACGCATTTGTCTCGCAACAACGGTGCAATGGTCTTGGCGTAACTGATCTCGTGGCCTGTATTTTTATGTGGAAAATCGACTTTGCAAGCAGCCGGCACTTGCGCAGTGTTGGTTGCAGCTACTATTGGGCTGGGTGTTGTTTGGTCGTTGAGGAGTGACCGGATCGCCGCTGGGTTTGCATCGCCACGATAGGTGAGGGCCCAATTATTAGGGTTCAACACAAGCATTTCACCTGCCAAGTTGAGTTGTAATGCTTCGCCAATGATCTGGCTTTTGTCCATTAGGACAGGTGCTTGAATAGCGTGCTCATTGACAAACGCAACAACACTGCTGCGATCATCTTTTAATGTGCTGTTGATCAAGAAAAAGCGCACGTTGCGCTGTTCGAATTCCTCCTGCAATTTGTTGAATGCTGTGACATTGTTAGTGGTACTCGGGCACAGATTGTTTTGCGACATAAGCACTATGGCAGTGGCACTTTGGTGGTAGTACAGCTCATGAGCATTGCCGGTTTGATCAAGCAGGACAAAATTTTCGACACGTTCTGCTTGGACACCTAATGTGAGTAACATTAAAACTAATGTCATCAGAACTAGGAAAGTACTTTTAATCACTTAAGTCTCCAACAGGTAGAGTGATGGATCGATCATATCACTGCAGTTAGTGTTCTTCTAAAAAAGTCACTACGCGTTCTGCTTTTGTACTGCGGCAAACGATCTCATCATTAAAGTCGCGCCAATAACTGCTACAGGTGCAACTATGAAGTTAACGCCAGGAACGGCCATAGCTAGGGTGACACAAACTCCGAAGCCTAAACAAGTAGCTCGATGACGGCGGACTATGAGTAAAGTTTCGCTGAAAGGCTGGTCACGATTTTCTGTGGCGTAGTCGCAAAATTGTATCGCCATTAACCAGGCGCCAAACCCAAGCCACAGCAACGGGGCGAACACGTTGACAAGTGGAATAAGGCTAAACAACAGCAGACCAAGTAGTCGCGGTATGTGGTAGAGAAGTTTACGCAATTCTCGAACTAAGCTCGCGCTAACTTGTTTCCCTATAGTTGGAGTTGGAGTTGGAGTTGGAGTTGGAGTTGGAATAGCAGATGCAGGTAACGAGTTCACTCGTAAGGACAGTTCTGTCAAGAATGGGGAGCCGACAATGATGGCCAAAAAACCAAATAGCCATGTGCCTACGAGTACCCCTACTGTATAGAGTAACGGTGCCACAACCCAAGAAATGAAATCTGGCCATAGGTCGAATTTGTTTTGTAGGTACGTGTTGAACTCTGTGATGTAGCCAAAAGCCACATACAAACCCAGGGCGATAACCGCAAAGCTACATAACACTGGCATCCAAACAAAGGAGCGGTAGTCATCACTGAATGCTAAACTCGCACCCTGGGTAAAATAGCGAGCTCCGGTAAACACTCCCATGGCTCAAAGGCCGTCGATAACGTCGTCTATACTTTGCGCGAGGGTGCTGACTATTTCATCGAGTTGATTTTCATCGATGATGAATGCGGGGCCCATACAAATAATGTCGCGCACATCACCCGTTCCTCCGCCGTAAAAGAAGACTCCCATGGCCAAGCCCTTTGCAACTATTTTGGCAGATATAGACGCCTCTACGGGGAAGCGCTCCAAGCTTTCCCGGTCTTGTACTATTTCAATGGCGCGCAATAGGCCGCTGCCGCGTATTTCGGCAACGTGGGGATGATCGGCTAACGTATTGGTCAACTGATCTTGGAGATATTGTCCTCTTTGCTGCGCTTGTTCTACGAGGTTCTCTTCTATGATGATATTAAGGACCTCAGCCGCAGCCGCACATGCAGCGGGATGAGCGCCAAAGGTGTTGAACATGACTTGATAGCCTGCCTTCTCCATGGCGGCGCCTATTTCTTCCCGAGCAAACACACCTCCCAGAGGTGCATAACCTCCTGCCAAACCTTTGCCACTGACTACAATGTCTGGCTCTATGGGCCAATGTTGGTACCCAAAGGGTTTGCCTGTCCTACCAAACCCGGTCATGACCTCATCGAGAATCAACACAATGCCATATTCGTCGCAGATGTTGCGAACTAATGGCCAGTAGTCTTGAGGAGGGACAATGGCGCCTCCAGAAGAACCCGTGATAGGTTCAGCTAAGAATCCGGCGATGGTTTCCGGGCCCTCCGACTCAATGGTGTCGCGCAACAAGTCTGCGTAATAGGCGCCAGCATTTTCATGGTGACTTCCTAGTGAGCATCTCAGCGGATAGGGCGTGTCCACTTCGGGAAATATCGGTAGGGCATTCTCCAAACCCCGCTTGCGAATCGGATGACCGCTGATCGCAGCAGTGGCGAGGGTCGTGCCGTGATAGCTTATCGAGCGGCCAATTATCTTTGTACGTTTTTCCTGTCCAATGGCTTGTTGATAATGCAAAGCTATCTTCATGGCGGCTTCGTTCGACTCTGTACCTCCCGATGTGCAATGCACTCTGGTTAGGTAGTTTGGTAGCCAATGGTCATGCAAGACTTCAAGCATGGCTTCACGTGAAGGGGTCAGCCAAGGGGGTACGACGTAGGAATAGTCCTTGGTTGCTTTGGCCACAGCATCTGCGACGCGCTGCCGTCCGTGGCCGATATTGGCCACAATCGCACCGCCAGCAGCATCGATAATGGTTTGGCCTTGCTTGGTGTAAAGGTATACACCTTGCGCTCGTTCGATATACATCATACGGCTCGGCAAGAAAGGCCATTTCGACTTACTCATATAGGCGGCTCCAGATATTTGTACTGTGTCATCGGCAAGGTGCCGGTCAAAAGGTTACTGTGTTGTGGAGGCTCCCTAGACCTGTATAGAAATTTGATAAGAAGGCCGGGATTGCAGCGTTCGCCAATACATCCCTATGCTGTTTGGTACGATAACCTCGTCGATCATGTTTGCCAACATCAACGAGTATCCGGTCATAATGTCGGCTGCAGAAAACGCATCTCCCACCAAATATTGTCGATTTTTCATGTGATCTCCAATCAATTGAAGACACGCCATTGCTCTATGCGCCATTTCTTCAACCACGGTCGAAATGCGCTGAGCATCTGGGAACTCACGTGCGTGATTGACAATCTCACCGAGGGGTCGAGCTAGTGTTGCTTCGGCAAACCAAAACCACTGTAAGTATTCGGCGTGCTCGTGACTGCCTAGCTTGGGTTGCAATGCGCCTTTGCCATGTTTATTGAGAATGTGCTGCACCATTGCACCTGATTCAAACATGGTCAGGTCACCGTCTGTCATGATGGGCACTTTGCCTAGAGGGCTGATTGCACGCCATTGTGGGGTAGCGCGATACGCCTTGGAGAAGTCGATCTTTTCGACTTCATATTCAACCCCAAGTTCTTCGCATAGCCAAATAACGCGAATGCTTCGGGTGTGCTTTGCATGGTAGATTTTAAGCATAGGGTCACCAGGGATTAAACCGCAACAGTCAATACTAGGGTGTGATGTTGCGTATTTCATCACTTTCACCGAGGAAGTTCTATAAGAACGATGTACAATCCGCGGCCCTTTTCTCAGACAATTTTACGGGTGGCGAGTTGATCAAAAATTTGCGTTTCTATCGCATTCATAGCGACTGGCCAACGGATGAGGCGAGCGTGTCGCAACAACTTGAGAATTCTGCGTTTAAGCCATGTCCGGCGTTTGCAGAAAGAAGTTTGGGCTTTGAACCTCCGGTGGAAAACGCTGGAGATTTGTTGTGTCGACGCCTTGCAGGTTGTGACCTATTACAGCTGCGCTTACAAAGTCGTGTGCTGCCGGCCGCAGCGGTAAAAGAAGCGCTGAGCGAACGCCTTGCGGACTTCAAAAAACGAACCCTTCGTGATCCGTCGCGTAAAGAAAAGCGTGAACTCAAAGAGGAAGTCTATGATGAGTTACTGCCTAGGGCGCTGTTAAAGAGTGATCGCATACGCGCTATCTATTTCCTCAAGGAAAATATATTGGCCGTGGCGACACCATCGGCGAATACCGCAGAACGTTTGCTCGATAGTCTTCGAGAAGCGCTTGGTAGCCTCAAGGCAACACCATTGGAGTATAAAAAGCCGGTTAGTTCGCTGATGTCCCAAGTGTTTTTAGGCGGGGGGCCGCAGGAGTTTGTGCTAGGACGCGAGTGCCGAATGAAAGACTTGAGCGATCCAAAATCAACCGTCAATTGGCTGGATATGGATTTAGCCGACGCCAGTGTACGTACCCACGTGAAATCTGGTTTGAGCGTAGATCGCCTTGGCATGCGTTTTGATGCGGTCCTAGGGTTCACTGTTGATGAGGAATTGGTGATCAGAAAGCTGCGTTTAGAAGGCATTGATGATGCTGATGAGATACCTGAAGAAGACCCTATCGCCCGACATGATGCCCAGTACACGGTACTTACAGGTTACTTATCGAAGCTGGTTGGCGCGCTGCATCGTCATCTTGGTGGGTATGCCAACTAAGGCACGATTCCGAGCCCGATAACGCCGATACCTTTTATCTGCTGCTCTGGCAGAAATAGAGAACATTGGTGATCTAGTGTTAGGGTCAGTTAGGGCAAACGTACCTATGAGATGGTCTTGCTTTTAAAGGCGGTGGTGCATTGTTACTCTGGGGAGCAATCACGGGGATAAATACAAGGGGGCATTTAATGTACGAGCACATTCACTATGATGTTCAAGATCCTGTCGCGACAATCACTCTAAATAGACCTGAGGTTTTAAATGCGATCACTGCTCGCATGCAAGCCGAACTGAAGCATGCGCTTGCTTTAGCAGAAGCAGATAAAGCTGTAGTGGGCATTGTACTGACCGGCGAGGGTAGAGTTCTGTGCAGGGGCTGACATGGGGAGATTGCAAGCCACAGCGGATGGTCAGCAAGGCGAAAGGGAAGATCTGAGTGATCTTGCTGCCAAGCCGGGTAATCCTGATATGGGTGCAAATTTCGAAGTTACTTTTTCTTATCTATTAAGTATCCGTAAGCCGTTGATAGCAGCGATCAATGGTCCGTGTGCAGGGCTTGGCTTTGTGTTGGCTTGTTTATGCGACATGCGATTTGTTGAGCGCCAAGCCAAGTTTTCTACTGCATTTGTAAATAGAGGCCTTATTGCCGAGCACGGTTCGAGCTGGATATTACCGCGCCTCATCGGACCGGCAAAGGCACTAGACATATTGTGGAGTGGTCGTAAGTTTGATGGCGAAGAGGCAGAACGCCTAGGCTTGGCTGATCGATTGTGTGATCAAGGGAGTTCTAAATCTGATGCCATTGACTACATCGCAATGTTGGCTGCTAGCGCTGCACCCCAGTCGATAAAAACCATCAAAGCTCAAGTGTATGGCCATTTGAATATGGAGCTTGCAGCGTCGATGAACGATACTAATAAACTTATGGCTCTATCGCTGAAGGGTGATGATTTTAAAGAAGGTGTGAGTTCGTTTGTTGAGAAGCGACCGCCCAATTTTGTGCGTGTTGTTGATTAGAAAAGGCTGAGCCCTTAGTTCTACAGTACTACGTCAAAACCCGAAGAGCAGTAGCCTAGGAGTTTTTGCGTCTGCGATGGAAGGCTGTTGAGAAAGTCTTCTGGCAAGGTTTTTGTAGTGTTTTCGATGGGACGTAGCCAGGCTGGAATGTATCCGAAGTAAAGACCAATGCGGGTGGTGTCGGTTGAGTTTGCGCCACCTCCATGAAGGACTTGTCCGTTATACAAAAGTGCACTGCCTGGGTTCATTTCGGCGAAGGCCAGTTCGTGATTTTCTGGTTGACGGTCACGATCCCATAAATGGCTGCCGGGTACCACCACAGTGGCGCCGTTAGATTGATGAAATGGTGTGAGCGCGATATTAGCGCTAACTAAGATATTGGATGAGATGCCCGCGCGATACCAAGAATCGCCGTCTCTATGTAAAGCTTGCCGCACTTCGCTTGCACCAATGGCCATTAACTCGCCGGTACTCATGATAATTTTTTCGCCGAGATAGTGGCGAGCAAATTGGACAAAACATTTCTGTGTTAAGCAGTTGATGATTTCAGGGTCGTACTGAGCCACGCCGTGTAGACGCTTGGTAGTCAGACCGAAAAATTTGTTACCGAGTACCCTGTCAGTATCTTCGATATTGCACCAAGGCTCGTCTTCCAGCGCGGCAACAAATGCAGTATGAATTTTTGCGGCTACTTCAGCGGATATGAAATTGTCGATGATGACGCCACCGTCGTTCTCAAAGGCCAGCTTGGTGGCTTCGGGTTGTTCAAATGTAGTGTGCTTGAGTGACTGCATATCGATATTTGTACACGTTTTGCTGTCCGTAGTCTATGGGTGCTGTGTTGTTCAATTCATGCTGCTTGCAACTCAAAGAAATTGGCTGGGATGTCACTTTTAAATGGTTTAATGCCGTGTTGTGTGCGGATGGTTTCAATACTGTGGTGCCAAATGTCTTGCCACTCTATGTCCATCATAGGCGTGGTTTCGCGACCATGTGTCCAAGCCTCTGCTAAGGTTTGTATGATGAACGGAAAACCTTCCGGTCTGTGCGTTTGCGTGATCATCAAAATTCCCGCCAGAAACGTCGCGGAATAGTTGTGCCCAAATTGAGCCAGTTGAAATGAAGATATGGCTATTTCATGTAGAGCGGTGGTTTGGTAACCCGCAACCAAGTGCCAGACATCGTGCATTTGAAGGATTCGGGTATTGAGATAGCGATTATTGGGTTTTAGATGGGACAATCCAACACCCTCACGGTCTAGCACCTCCGGATCAAAATTGTTGTCTACCCACATTTTGTAGAGGTCATTTACCAGGCTCCCTTCTGGGTTTCCGGCGAGCATCGAAATGCTGTAGAGCTGGGGTGTTTGCCTTGTTGCAGGTTCTGAGCAACCCTGATGGATGGCTGCTGCGTCCTCGGCCAATTGCTCGAAGCTGTGATCGGTAAGTCCTGCGAGTTGTGCAGATCGCACGGTAATACTGGTGGCATCGTATCCTTCGCCTTTGTCTGCATCGTCTACCAATGACCAGAAGGCTTGCAGAAACGAATCGGATATGGGCGCTTGAGGTAATGTTGAGAGGTTTTTTTCTGTGTCGCCTATCTTGTGCGGGTTGATGTCGCTACCAAGCCAATTTGACATTACCTCATCGTAAACCTGTGTGATTGCCTGAGGGCAGGAGAAAGCCACCCAGCCAAGATGCGCGCATAATTTATCACCTGCATCTTGATCTCCTGATTTGGCCGCTGCTACGACTTGCGAGACTGACGCTGGAATCTCTCTGATGTATTTGTTGAAATTAGTCTTTCTATTCAAGGATGATCTCCAGTGGATGTTGAATATTGAGTCTTGTTAGCCAAGGTGACGTTAGAAGAATGACTTCTGCACGATTCGCTCGACTTCCTTAATGTTTTTGCTGATTTGCGCTTTGATATTTGGGGTCTTTGAGTTTGCTAGCCAGTCATTAAATGCGAATATGTTCGCTGAGACCAACATGCCCGCCACTAACCTTGCTTGCGTTTTACTCAATAGAAAGTCGGCCTCTAGGTAGTCTGCGAACAATGACAATTGATGTCGTTCAAAGTTTAACCACGCCGGTACCAGTTCGAGTTGATCCTGCCAAAGTAGTACTTTGATGCCGGTTTCGCCTGCATTTAACTGTGCTAAGAATTTAACCCATAGTGCTTTGTAAAATTGGAAGAAAGGAATTTTCCCTCTACTTTCAGCAACTTGCTGAGAGAGGTCTTGCATGGCTGGTTCGCTCAGAGCGGCCAATAGTTCTCGTTTGTTTTTGAAGTGGGTGAACAAAGTGGTGACATGGACGTCTGCGCGATCTGCAACCATAGCCATGGTGATGTTCTTAAAGTTGCCCATGCCGGCTAGTTTGGCGGTGTCCAGAATAATTTTGTGTCGTGTTTGATTCTTCCTCTTGGTTCGCAGTGGATATTTAATGGCTGCGGTTTGCTCCGCTTGTATCGCTTGAGTCATAGAATTTCGCGAAGCTTACATGATCATATAAAGGTAGATAAGTCTATTTTAATAGAATGATCTAATCAACTAGAATAAATCAGAAGAAACTTTGGTCTGGGTGCCAGCTTGATTTGTCCGACCACGCTAAAGCGGCCTGGTAGATAGCATCCATGTAAGGGTCTTTGATGGCGTAGTAGCTTTGTGGGTCGTTGGGAAATTTCTTCGCGAGTTCAATTTTAGTTTTCTGATACGCGCAGCGTGTACTTTCATGAACGCGTAAATAGTCGCGAAAAAGCAAAGGGTAGATTTGATTTACTCTGCCTGTTTCGCGTACATGGATATGAGCCCGGCGCTGCTTTGATGGTTGAAGAAAAAAGAACTTTTCTAATTCAACTGAATCGTCATCCATGCCCACTATATTATCTTTGGTTCGCTCTGGTGAAAGGCGGTAGCCAATATTCTGAAGACAACAGAGCACGGCCTCATCATCAAGGTTAGCGACAGACACTTGAACATCAATGATGTCCTTAGCGGCAAGGTTAGGCACCGAGGTGGAGCCGATGTGATCAATGCGTATAGCGTGCTCGCCTAACGCGCTACGTAGCTGTTGGGCAATGGTATTAAACTCGCATACCCATACTGGTCGATATTCGACAATCTCAATGGTGGTCATACTAGAGGCTATTTGTGATGATTCGGTAGCTTATCGAAGGGGATGTGGTGGAATCAATGATATTTGTTAAGCAAACTGCTGGCTCGATTGGTCGTCATGGCATGGGTTTAGCGCATATTATGGCTATTGTGATTGGTGTGAGTGTTATTGTTGGCTGCGCAACTGCTCCGCAACAGACAAGCGCACTCCCAACGTCAAAGCCGATATATCGTGAGCCTGCTAGTCGTCCTCTGCATGCCCCTTCTGTATCAAGCTCAGTTCCACCGCTTGAGCAAAGGATGGTCTTCGGTATGCACCCTACCTCGCCTACTTGTGGAGATCCGAGATCGCCCTCCAATGCTCGGCGAAAGCCAGCGAGTCAATGGTCGGTGGCAACCACGTGTTTGAATATTATTCGCGAGAACGAGGGATTTCGCGCAACCCCGTATACATTCTCTGGTGATCGGTTAATTGGTTATGGTCATCTCATCCTGCCTGGCGAGTCATATGATCGAATCAGTAGAAGCCAGGCTGAACAAATATTGAGTACCGATGTTGCAGAAAAGTCTAAACGTGTTGCGCAACTCATTAAGGTTGAGGTAACCCAGAATGAGTTCAGCGCCTTTGTCTGCCTCGCTTATAACACTGGAACGGGTTATCTGGAGCGGAACAGTGATGCGTTAAAACACTTGAATGCAGGCCAGCGTCGCGCTGCCGCGGATAAGATCACCTGGGTTCGCAGGGCCAATAATAGAATATCGACAAACCTGGTTAAGCGGCGTCAACGGGAGTGTTCACTGTTTCTAACGCCTTGAGTACGGCCATCTTCTAATTGAGATTTGTTCATGTAGTCAGGTAGTTGGGTGATGCCCAGGCCACCCACAGCCAATTGTTGTAGAACATGATAGTTGTCACAAGAAAATGCCGATATAAAGTCAATTTCCCGAGTTCGTCCGTTGTGGTGTAGCCGCCATTGGGGACGTTCGCTCATTGAATTCATGTATAAGCAACGGTGCTGTAACAAATCGTTAGGTTTCAATAGTGGTAGATTGGAGTCGTTTAGATAGGCTGGAGACGCGCCCACGTGAATGACCACATCGAAACCTTCTTCTATCAAATTTACTCGTCGGTTTGCGAGGCGCAGATCAATATCAATCTCGGGGTAGGTTAAGGCGAATTCGACAAGATGTTGGGAAATGAGGCTTTGGCCAATGGTAGTAGACGTACTTACTTTGAGTTGGCCTCGAGCCGCGTTACAGATCGGCAGACGTTAGACTTGGGCATTGCCAGGGCTTTTCCAGCTGCGGTAAAGCTGCCATGCTCGACAACTTCGGTAAAAACCAGTAGATCATTGAGATACATATAGTAATCAAATT
>QIGT01000396.1 GCA_003230835.1 Gammaproteobacteria bacterium | reverse complement strand
TTTAGTTCTGTTCCATAACGCAGTAGTTGCGTAAACCACGGGTCTTGCTCCAGCGGCGGTGCTGTTTGCCCTGCAAGTCCTTTGAGCCAAGCATTTCGTTGTGTTAGGACGCGTCGATAGGTTTTAGACACTTGCAGATAAAGGGGTTCCACGTGGAACAATCCCCAATCTAGAAATTCTCGCCGAACCGCGGGCCCTTTGTAGACGAGGTCTGACGCGCCAGGCAATAGGATTTGAATGGGCAGATGCCTGGCCAATGTCGACGCTCTAGAAGCACTTTGGCCATCCACAATTGTTCTGGTCTGGCCAGAGCGAGCCTTGCTCATGGCGAGCTTATGCTGAACATGCGAATCGGTTAGCACGTCTGCTCTCAACACCAGCTCTTTCTCTCCATGAGAGATGATTCGGCCTATTTTAGGGGTTCGAAACGATCGTCCACGCGCCAAGAGATAACTCGCTTCAAGAACGGCGGTCTTGCCTGCGCCATTGGCGCCATAGAGATAGTTAAACCCCGGGCTTAATGTCAGAGAAACATCATCCAGATTGCGAAAATGTTGAATTTGCAGCTGTTGCAGGTGCAAAACTGCCTCTTAGAATAGTCTACAAACGCATGGGCATGACAACGTATACCGCAGCATCATTGCCATTACCCTCAATCAATGCCGAGCTATTGGCATCAGAAACGCTCAACGTGATGGCATCGGTCTTTAAAACATTAAGCACATCCAATAGATAACTCACATTGAAGCCTATTTCCAAATTATCGCCATTAAACGCTATCGCAACGACTTCCTCCGCTTCTTCTTGCTCTGGATTGTTGGCTTGAATGGTGAGCTGTTCTGGCTCAACTAACAGTCTTACGCCCCGATACTTCTCGTTGGACAGTATCGAAGCCCTCTGAAAGGCATTCCTCAATGTTTCTCGATCACCGCTCAGATGCCGTGAGGCATCAGACGGAATCACCTTCTCGTAGTCTGGAAACTGGCCATCGACAAGTTTAGTGGTCAAAGTGTAATCGCCAGATTGCACGCGTAAATGATTCCCGCCTAACTGCAACTCTAAGGTTTCATTATCACCATCCAACAAACGGCCCAGTTCAAGCACCCCTTTGCGAGGGACAATAGCTTGTACTCTTTTATCCACACCAGGATTGGCTTCCATGCAGGTACTCATGGCCAGGCGGTGGCCATCCGTAGCCACAGCTCGCGTGTGCCCAGCGGCAACTTCAAGCAGCATACCATTTAGAAAATAGCGAACGTCTTGCTGTGCCATAGCAAACGAAACATCATCTATTAGGCTACCCATAGATTTTTGTGACAGTTGTAAGCTCACATCTGCCTCACCACCCGGGACTTTAGGGAAATCTGCTGCGGGTAGTGTTGCCAAGGTAAATTTACTACGGCCCGAGCGAACTACCGCGCGATCACCTTCAACGGCAACAGAAACTTCTGCACCCTCGCCTAGAGACCGCCAAATATCTGCGAGTTTACGAGCCGGTATTGTCGCCTCACCGGTTTGTTCTACTTGAGCGTCGCATTGCACCACCAATTCGACCTCTAAATCAGTGCCCGTAATCTCTAGTCGATTTTCACTCGCCTTAACTAACAAGTTGGCTAACACAGGCAATGTTTGACGACGCTCCACCACCCCGGTTACCAACAGCAATGGTTTAAGAAGCTGTTCTCTTTGAATAGTAAATTTCATGACGGCCGGCTAACCCGTGAGCAATCTGGATAAGTTCTTGTGATCCTCCGCCATATCCGCGGTGGTTTCTCGCAATTCGGCAATCTTACGGCAAGCGTGAAGTACTGTCGTGTGGTCTCTTCCACCAAAGTAGTCGCCAATTTCAGGCAATGAGTGATTGGTCAGTTCCTTTGCAAGCGCCATCGCGACTTGTCTTGGACGAGCAATGGTTCGGTTGCGACGCTTCGACAGTAAATCTGCTATCTTAATATTGTAATACTCCGCGACAGTTCGCTGAATATTATCAATGGAAATTTGTCGGTCCTGAATCGCAAAAAGATCTCGTAACGCCCGTTTCACCTGGTCAATACTAATGTGTCGCCCGGTAAAACGTGCATTAGCTATGACCCTGCGCAAAGCGCCCTCTAGCTCGCGGACGTTAGAGCGGATACGTTCAGCAATAAAAAACGCCACCGCATGATCTAAATCAACCTGTTCAGCTTCGGCTTTTTTCATCAGTATGGCGACTCGAGTTTCCAATTCAGGCGGTTCAACTTCTACCGTCAAGCCCCACACAAAACGGGACTTCAAGCGTTCCTCTAAGCCCTGTATCTCCCGCGGGTACTTATCACAGGTCAGAACCATCTGATGGCCACCCTCTAATAAGGCATTGAAGACGTGGAAAAATTCTTCTTGAGAACGCAGCTTTTTCGCAAAAAACTGGATGTCGTCGATAAGCAACGCATCAATTGAACGATAGTAATGTACGAAATCTTGCATGGTCCCTTGCTGCAAGGCTTTCACCATGTCTTGCACAAAACGCTGCGAATGTAAATATACCACTCGCGCTTGAGGGTCGTGCTTCAATATTTCATTCCCCACGGCTTGCATGAGGTGCGTTTTGCCTAGACCAACACCGCCATACAACAATAATGGGTTGTATGATTTGCCAGCGTTGCTCGCAACCTGAAGTGCGGCAGCCTTAGCCAGTTCATTGGATTTGCCTTCAACAAAGGTATCGAAGTTGAAGTCGCTGTTCAGATTATGACTGGTCTTCTTTGAGTGGTTGCTCGGCAGCGTGCCATCGGCGCGCAAAGGCAGGGCATTCGCATGCGCACCCACAGTAAGAGAAATGTCTAAAGTTTCATCCAAGCCGGAAGCTTGGCTAATTAAATCTTGAATTCGTTGCAGATAACTT
Source organism: Gammaproteobacteria bacterium (assembly GCA_003230835.1). Classification (GTDB taxonomy): domain Bacteria; phylum Pseudomonadota; class Gammaproteobacteria; order Pseudomonadales; family Azotimanducaceae; genus UBA4421. The sequence goes on along the minus strand of QIGT01000396.1, from coordinate 24,386 downwards.
AGTCTAACTTGCTCTTCAACATAAATGTTTGGCGCAAAAAGCGACACTGAACCATCATCCACGCTCGCTTGCAAGGGTCTGATATATGTCTCAAATTGCTCCGAAGAGATTTCGTCTGCTAGTCTACTCAAGCATTGTTGCCAAATGCTATGTCCCACCTATTGCCCCCGCAAGTCGTCGCCAAACATTTTCGCCCCGCTAAAAAGGGAGCATTTTACTTAAACGACCAAATTTAAGCTTCCTTTTTCGGTCGCTTGATTCGGCCCTCTACCCGTTCCTAGACATCTATTTTTATGTATCTACCTTTTCTGGTATCTACCTCTAGCTCTACCCCATTCCCATCCGCTAACGCCTAGTTGTTCTTTCCTGCAGTTTCGCTTTTTTTCGTTACCCCAGTGAATAACCTAGATATTCACCACAGCCACTGCGTTTACTTGTACGCTAATAACAAGCTATCTAACACGTTAGAGAGATATAAAATACCCTAAGGAACGAGCAGACATTTAAGCTTAAGCCAAAATAAATAGCTACGCATAGATCTACAATTGCTGAGATTTTTAAGCTTCGTTAGAAATTTCAAAAACTTAGCAGAAGAAATTCGTCGCGTAATTCAAGATTTGCAACATCCACCTGTGTGCAACATTTGGGAGAACCTGTGGATAACTTTCACTTGCCTATTTACCCACAACTTATCAGAAGCTTTTCCAACGGCAGTTTACCGGTAGTCCACAGCTTATTCGGGAGGTTATCGTTTTTAGAATCAAAAGCTTACCTTGGTTGCTAACAGGACTAAGCGCCTATAACAAATAACAACAATAAATCTTAATATATATATATCTTACTATTTGACAGCCTGCCAGGCTGTTCATAGAATCCCGCACCCTTTCCGAAAGTCCGGTCTAGAGCGAAGAAAATGAAGCGAACGTACCAGCCCAGTAATTTAAAGCGTAACCGAACCCACGGCTTCCGTGCACGCATGGCCACTAAAGCGGGCCGCAAGGTTCTCAACGCACGTAGAGCAAAGGGACGTAAACGTCTCACCGTATAACACGCTGGCTTTCATCTGAAGCTGTATAGCGCATAGGTGGCACATGTCTCAAGGATTGCCTAGATCTGTGCGGTTAACCAATGCCAATGACTACACAGAGGTTTTCCGCTGCGCTGACATCACTCTTTCCAACAGACCATTACGTACACGAGCGATTCAGAATAGAATGCCCAGCGCGCGATTAGGTGTGGTTGTGCCCAAAAGAAATACCGCCAAGGCGGTACACCGCAACCGCATTAAACGGGTTGTGCGAGAATATTTTAGACATCGCTTGGCCAGGCTGCCTTGCGTAGACATTGTGATACAGGTATTTGACGGTACAAATGAGCAGAAACTGCGTCAGTCTTTGGATCTTCACTTGCAACGCGTCAAGGAACAATTGGGTGAGTAAAATCGTTGCTCTGGCTATTTTGAAGCTTATTGGGCTTTACCAACTTCTTTTCAGCGCCTGGGTAGGCAGACAGTGTCGTTTCTACCCGACATGCTCGCACTATGCAGCCGCAGCGGTGCGCCAACATGGACCTTGGAGAGGTATGTGGCTGACACTATCGAGGCTCGGCCGGTGTCATCCTTTTAACCCCGGTGGAGTAGACATGGTTCCAGTCGGAAAGGACCATTGCTGCCGCTCTCCCGATGCGCCCTCTCTCGTTCAACCAGACAGTTAGGAAGACACATGTTAACCCCAGAAATACAGCGCGTGATTTTGCTGGTCGGCTTAGCGGCAACCGCCTATCTGATGATCTTAGCTTGGAATGACGACATGGCGGCTGCAAAGAAACCGGTCGAATACAGTAACGCACCGCTCAGCTCAAGCAATACAGCGCCCCCTACCGACACTACTGCACTTACTAGCGGTACCGACGGCGTCACGACAGATATACCAGTGAGCGACAGTACTGTGCTTACACCTGACGAAAATAGCGACGTACCCGATGCCAGCTTTTTGATAGCAACGCCACAATCCCAAGATACACAGCCAGCTATTGCTAGCGATGAGCGTTTGATCACAGTCTCTACTTCTGTGTTGAAAGTTTGGATTGATCTGGTTGGAGGTGACATTGTTAGAGTGCAGTTACCAAAATTCCCCGTGCAGTTGGAACAGCCGGATGTGCCTTATGCGCTATTGGACAATAGCGCGGCACGCACGTATGTCGCTCAGAGCGGTTTGATTGGACCAAACGGTCCGGATGGTGGCAGCGCACGTCCCGTATACCGCACTGCTCTTGACGATGTGGTGGTAGGTCCTAGCGGACCAAAAACCGTGGTTCTGACCACACAACACGAGGGTGTGACGGTCTCCAAGACTTTTACATTTCAACCCGAAGATTACCTGATCGAAGTTGCCTATGAAGTCAACAACACCTCTCGGCAAGCGTTTAAGGCCGGTATGTTTGCCCAGTTAAAGCGTGATTCAAAGGCGCCTGCAGACGACGATGCGTTTTTTCTCGGACTTCAGCCCTATCTGGGTGCGGCCATTACAAAACCAGATGAGCGCTATTTTAAAGTAGAGTTCGAAGACATTGATGAAGAGCCGCTGAGAGAGACGATTACGGGTGGGTGGGTGGCCTTTCTACAGCACTATTTCTTATCGGCTTGGGTTCCTCCCCAAGAACAAGATAATCAGTTTTATGCGCGCAAAAACTCAGCGGGTATCTACCTTTTCGGTTACACGGGTCCGCTACAAGAAGTAGCGCCAGGCCGTACAGGTCGTTGGCAGACACAGTTTTACGCTGGACCCAAAGATCAAAATCGTTTGGAAGAGATTGCCCCGAACCTAAATCTTACGATTGATTACGGCTTTTTATGGTGGTTGGCGATGCCGTTGTTTCACTTGTTAGATTGGTTACATGGTCTGGTGAACAATTGGGGACTTGCCATCATATTTCTGACCGTCATCGTTAAGACCCTACTCTATCCGTTAGCTGCTGCTGGGTATAAGTCTATGGCAAATATGCGCCGGGTAGCGCCAGCGATGAAGAAATTACAAGAACGTTACAGTAACGACAAAGAAAAGTTGTCGCGAGAAATGATGGCACTGTACAAAAAAGAGGGTGCCAATCCCTTAGGTGGGTGTTTGCCTATGCTCTTACCTATGCCTATTTTCATAGCGCTGTATTGGGTGTTGTCTGAGTCGGTAGAGTTGCGCCAGGCACCCTTTTTCCTTTGGATAGAAGATTTGGCAGTCATGGACCCGTACTTCGTATTACCCTTGGCCATGGGGGCGAGCATGTACTGGATGCAATCGCTTAATCCCCAAATGGGTGACCCGATGCAAGTGAAGATGATGAAGATGATGCCCATCATGTTCACTGTACTTTTTCTATTCTTTCCCGCCGGGCTGGTGTTGTATTGGCTGGTTAATAACGTCTTGTCTATTGCTCAGCAACAGTTTGTGTATAAACAAGCCGACAAAGCTTACGCGAGCAAGGGTCAGTGAGACTTAGTCAAAGGCGCCCTAGAGCCTGAGGTTCAGATGGTGTCTGCTGGTCTACATTCAGACCTGATAGCGGCGGTGGCAACACCCCCAGGGCAAGGGGGCATAGGTATTGTTAGGCTTTCCGGTGATGGCGCTCAAAGCCTTGCTGAGAAGGTGACTCAAGCGAAGCTTAAGCCGCGCACAGCAGTCTTCACAAAATTTTTTCACGCCGGTCAAGTATTGGACGAGGGCTTGGTAATTTTGTTCCAACAACCTAATTCATTCACCGGTGAAGAGGTGGTCGAGTTTCAAGGCCATGGCAGCCCAGTGGTGTTGCAGCAGTTGCTCAATACCTTGTGTGAACAAGGTGCGCGCCTAGCCCGTCCGGGAGAGTTCAGCGAAAGGGCCTATCTAAACGGTAAGATGGACCTTGCCCAGGCTGAGGCCATCGCAGATTTGATTGCTAGCGCCTCTGCCACTGCTGCACGCGCTGCGATGCGTTCGTTACAGGGAGAATTTTCCGCTCGGGTCAATGCGCTTGCTGCTGGGTTAGAAAAGTTGCGCATCTTTGTGGAAGCGGCCATTGATTTTCCTGATGAGGACGTCGATATTTTAGCCGATCATCAAGTCTCAACGAAGATTCAACAGTTGCGCCAACAACTGGCGGACCTATTGGGTCAAACTCAACAAGGACGATTGCTCACCGAGGGCGCCAGTGTCACCTTATTGGGCGCACCTAACACTGGAAAGTCTAGTTTACTCAACGTTTTGGCTGGGGAAGAAGCTGCCATTGTCACCGATCTCCCAGGGACCACACGAGATTTGCTCAAGGTGGATTTAATCATTGGCGGCATGCCGATTCGACTGGTCGACACCGCGGGGCTGCGAGAAACCAGCGAGCAAGTGGAACAGTTGGGTATTGAAAGGGCACAAAAACAAGCTCAGCTAGCAGAAGTTATCTTGGTGGTTGTGGATGCAAGCCAAGACCAAGACATTGATAAAGAAGTTTCCCGCTTGTGTGTCCTGAGTGAACTGCGGGTGGGTGATAAACGAATTTTGGTGGTGGTGAACAAACAAGATTTAGTTTCCCACATGGATATAAATACGACCTACGCGGTTTGTCATGTGTCGGCTAAAACCGGTGATGGCATGGAAATACTGCGCCAACGTATTCAGCAACACGTCGGCTTTGTCGCACAAGAGACGCCGTTCACTGCTCGAGCCCGTCACGTCGATGCCCTACAGGTTGCATCCGCTGCATTGCAACAAGCGCAGTACGGTTTGCAAAACAAACATGAGACAGAAATTGTCGCAGAGGAATTACGCCTTGCCCACAACGCTCTGGGTGAGATAGTTGGTACGGTCAGTGCTGATGACTTGCTCGGTAAGATATTTAGCGAGTTTTGTATCGGCAAATAGCCCGCTTCCATTCAAAAACCAACCCTCTATACTGGGCGCCCATTTTTTCACACCGCCCAGGTCTATGGACTATCCAGATCAGTTTGATGTCATTGTTGTTGGTGGAGGACACGCTGGAACAGAAGCGGCCGCGGCCGCGGCACGTATGGGGGTTCGGACCTTACTGCTCACACAGAGCATTGAAACCATTGGCCAAATGTCTTGTAACCCTGCCATTGGTGGGATTGGTAAAAGTCACTTGGTGGCTGAGATAGATGCCTTAGATGGGATAATGGCAAAGGCAGCGGATGCAGCGGGTATTCATTTTAAGATTTTGAATGCACGCAAAGGTCCAGCGGTGCGCGCGACCAGAGCCCAGGCCGATCGTGCCTTGTACAAAAATGCAGTTCGTAAAATGCTAGAGCAACAGCCTAATCTCAGTTTGTTTCAACAGTCGGTGGTGGATTTCGTTATCCAAAACAACACCATTACTGGGGTGGTGACGCAAATGGGATTGGTGTTTTCTTGCCGCTGTGTGGTGCTCACTACCGGCACATTTCTCGGTGGTAAAATTCACATCGGAACTGAAAGTCATGCCGGTGGACGGGCCGGTGACGCACCTTCCATTGCGTTGGCGCAGCGACTGCGTGCCTTACCTTTTCGGGTAGGCAGATTAAAAACGGGTACGCCACCTCGTATTGATGGGCGCAGTGTTGATTTCTCTAATCTAGAGGTCCAGCCTGGAGATGATCCGCGTCCGGTGATGTCCGATCTTTGTACGTCCCAGGACCATCCTCGACAAGTGAATTGTTTCATCACACGAACAAACCCGCGAACACATAAAATTATTCAAGAAAACCTATCCCGATCGGCACTGTACAGTGGTGCTATCGAAGGCGTCGGGCCGCGTTACTGCCCCAGTATTGAAGACAAAGTTGTGCGTTTCGCGGATAAAAATGATCATCAAATATTCATTGAACCAGAAGGTCTTGATACCACTGAATTGTATCCAAATGGTATTTCTACCAGCTTACCCTTTGATGCCCAGTTAGCCTTTGTAAGATCTATAGAGGGCTTTGCGAAGGCCCACATTAGTAGGCCAGGGTACGCCATAGAATATGACTACTTTGACCCACGAGACTTAACCCATTCGTTGCAAACTAAGGCATTGGAGGGTCTTTTTTTCGCGGGTCAAATTAACGGCACAACCGGCTATGAAGAGGCGGGTGCTCAAGGTCTGCTAGCGGGTATCAATGCGGCGCGTAAAATTCAGCACCAAGCGCCCTGGGAGCCTGGTCGGGATGAAGCTTACATCGGCGTCATGGTGGATGACCTGGTCAACTTAGGTACCAGTGAGCCCTATCGAATGTTCACCAGCCGCGCGGAATATCGGCTGCGGTTGCGCCAAGATAACGCCGATCAGCGGTTGCATGAGTTGGGGTTACGCCTTGGGGTGATCGGCGCGCAGCGCGCACAACACTTTGCTGCAAAAATGCACCAGCTTGAGTCTTTACGCAATCAGCTTGCGAGTGCCAAGGTACAACCTAAATCTGCACTCGCTGCTGCGCTGTCATCTCAGGTAGGGGTTGATGTCTCTAAAAATACAGATCTGTTGGAGCTACTACGCCGGCCGGAAGTGAAAGCCGCTTCTATCGCAACCATCTTGGCAGAGCATATCGGCATCCAGCAGACGTCTATTGCAAATATTGCAAAAGTGAGTACGGCTGATTTATTGAGCCAAATAGAAATCGAAACTAAATATGCCGGATATATAAAACGCCAAGATAACGAGATAGCCAAAATCAGGCGCCACGAAGGCATGTCTCTGCCACAGGGTTTGCGCTACAACGACATTGATGGGTTGTCTAACGAATTGCGGTTCAAATTGAGTGACACTCGCCCGGCAACATTGGCGCGAGCCGCTCGAATTCCGGGCATGACGCCAGCGGCGTTGTCGATTTTGTTGGTCCATGCAAAGAAGTTTGCGCACGGCTAGTTACATCATGGACATCGAAATATTCAACCAGCAAGCCGCAGCTATGGGGGTGCAGTTGTCGCAACCACAGCTGCAACAATTGCAACTATTTGCACAGCTGCTGCGAAAGTGGAATCGGACGTTTAATCTCGTGTCACGTCGCGACATAGGCAGATTAGAACAACGCCACTTACTCGACAGCCTGACCGCCTTAGCTTTTTTGCAGCCAGGCAAAGTTTTGGATATTGGGAGTGGTGCTGGAATGCCGGGTATTCCTCTCGCAGTAGCAGCCCCAGACTGCGACTTCACCTTGTGTGATCGTCGCACTCGTCCTACGCGCTTTTTATATCAGGTGGTACAAGCACTGGCGCTTGACAATGTCAACGTTGTTACGAGTGATGTAAAGGAGCTCTTGCAAGCGCCAGATAAGTTTCACACGGTTGTCGCGCGGGGAGTGGCGACAGCCCCAGTCGTTTGGGATATGGTGCAATCGCTGCTCGACCCAGCGGGCCGTGTGGTTGTATTCGAGCGCGCACAGCAACAGTGCGAAACGCAGCCAGATGGTGGTATGCAGGGCGTTGGCGAGGTAGAGCTTGCTGCTAAAGAGATGTTTGAGAATAACAATATACGTATGACAAGGCATAGTGTGGACATACCGGGGTTGGCCATTGCGCATTCACTTTTAGTTCTGGAGCGGGCATGACTCGGGTTATTGCTATCGCGAACCAAAAAGGTGGCGTAGGTAAAACCACCACCAGTGTTAATTTAAGTGCTTCACTGGCGATGTCTGGAGGGCGAGTGTTATTGATTGACCTTGATCCGCAAGGCAACGCTACCATGGGGTGCGGGGTCAATAAAAACGAAATTGATGCATCCGTATACGAGTGGCTAATCGATGACAAAGCCTTGTCTGATATTGTGCAGCGCTGTAATGGAAGTTTTGAAATACTCCCCTCTAACTTAGATTTGACGGCTGCCGAGGTTGCACTTCTGCAGGCAGACAACAGGCAATACTACATTCGCGATCGAGTTGCGGCCCAAGCACAAGCCTACGAGTATGTGATCATCGATTGTCCTCCAAGTTTGAGTATCCTCACAGTGAACGCGCTCATCGCTGCTGATGGGGTGTTGATACCTATGCAATGTGAATACTATGCGCTCGAAGGCTTAACCGCATTGTTAGATACGGTGGAAGGGGTCAAAAGCCACGCCAACCCGAATCTTGGTATCGAAGGTATATTGCGGACCATGTACGATCCGCGTAATAGTCTGACCCGGGATGTTTCGCGGCAACTCATACAGTATTTTGGCGATCAAGTTTTTCGCACGGTCATTCCGCGCAACGTACGCCTTGCTGAGGCACCCAGTCACGGCTTACCCGCGATCCTGTATGATCGAACCTCGCGTGGCGCGATTGCGTATATGGCGCTGGCGGGCGAGTTACGCCAAAAACACCAGCGCAATGTTCTGCCCTAAGGCAAATGTTCTGTCCCAGGAAAATATTGTGATCACCCATTTGGCTCGATGATGAGTATTGTCGATGAGTAAAAAAAGACTAGGCAGGGGGCTTGATGCACTGTTGTCGGCAAAACCGTCGTTGTCGCTTAATGCTGCGGGCGAGGCCTCCACTGCCACTTCTACTTCCTTTGCAGAAACTACAGAAACTGCGTCAGACCTAAACCACGGCGGAGTTGCCTTGCTCAGTATTGCCGATATTTCCCCTAGCCCGTTTCAACCCCGGCGCGTATTTGATGAAGAGACACTGCAAGAGCTTGCCAGCTCAATCAAACACCAAGGACTGTTACAGCCCATTGTGGTGCGACAAAAGGTTCAAGGTGGGTATGAGTTAATTGCTGGGGAGCGGCGCTGGCGTGCGGCTAAAATTGCCGGGCTAACAAAATTGCAGGCGGTGATTAAAAGCGTTTCTGATGCCGAAGCTTCTGCCTTAGCGCTGATTGAAAATATGCAGCGTGAAGACCTTAATGCCTTGGAAGAAGCCCGCGGTCTTGCTCGGCTGCGAGATGAGTTTGAGCTAACCCAGCAACAAATTGCTGATGCCGTGGGCAAGTCTAGAGTGGCGATTGCAAACCTGTTGCGGTTGTTAAATTTGGGTTCTACCGCACGCAACTTGTTGGAGTGTGGTGATTTGGAAATGGGCCACGCCCGGGCATTGCTGGCGATTAATGGGTTTGGCCAAGATCAACTGGCACAACAAGTGGTGGAAGACGGACTATCCGTGCGTCAAACCGAAGCCTTAGTCAGGCGTGCGGTGGCGGGTGTCAAAACTAAAGTTGCTCCGCGAGCGGTGAATAAAGATGCTGATACGCAAAGGCTTGAAATGATGTTGACCGACCAAATTGGTGCGCCGGTCAGTATTAAGCATGGTGCTCAAGGCAAAGGTGAATTGACGATCAAATACTCCTCTTTGGACGAGCTAGACGGGGTACTCAAACACTTAGGCATCGAATCGAGCTAAAAAGTAGAGATTTGTTAGAAAAACTTGGTTTTTCTATGCGTGAGCCGTTGATTCTCATTGAACGATTCTGATGGTCTCCATATACTGTGCGCCGCCTTAATTTGGGCTTTAGCGTATTTGGGTGATTAGATGAGCCTGCCGGGTCGCATTGTTACTGTGCAGGTGATATTAGGTTTTTTCTGTTCGTTGGCGTTCTTATGGATCATCGGATGGAGCTCCTCCAAAGCAGCCTTACTCGCTACAGGCTGCGTCGTTTTACCCAGTGCGTATTACGCTTGGGTGCAGGCGCATACGTATAACGCGACTCGAATATTAGCGCACGGTGTGTTGCGCATGATGTTGACCGCAACGCTAATGGCGCTATGCGTATTGGTGGTAGACATAGAGCCGGTCGGCTTTTTTGTCACTTTTGGCGTGGTCCATCTGGCGTATATTTTGGCGGGCTTATTCTCTCAAGGTAGTTGAGTATGGAAAGAAAAAAAATTAGGAGCTTGAATGGCCGATAGCACAGCGGAATATATTCAACACCATCTGACTAATCTTACTTATGGCCAACACCCAGACGGAACCTGGGGATTTGCGCATTCGGCGCAAGAAACTGCTGCCATGGGCTTCATGTCAATCAATGTTGATTCTATGGGGTGGTCAATTACCCTTGGTTTGGTATTTTGCTGCTTATTTCGAATAGCGGCTGTCACCGCCACCTCTGGTGTCCCTGGTGGATTGCAGAATATGGTGGAAATGGTCGTTGAGTTCATCGACGAGACCACCCAGAGTATCTTTGAATACAAAAACGATTTGATCGCACCGTTGGCCTTGACCATATTTGTTTGGGTTTTTCTGATGAACGCGATGGACCTAGTGCCAGTCGATTGGATCCCAATGTTAGCCCAAGCGGTGGGTGTGTCGCATATGAAAGTGGTGCCAACCACAGACCCGAACATCACCATGGCCATGGCTTTCAGTGTATTTGGTCTAATCATCTACTACAGTATCAAGTGCAAAGGGTTGGTCGGCTTCCTGAAGGAACTTTCTTTTCACCCCTTCCCCTCGGTCTGGGCGATACCGGTTAATTTTGTACTTGAGTTCGTTACCCTCATTGCCAAGCCCTTGTCGTTGGGTTTGCGCTTGTTCGGCAATATGTATGCCGGAGAAATGATTTTCATCTTGATTGCGCTGATGTTCGGTGCCGGTGCAGTCTTTTTTGTTTTTGCTGGTGTGTTGCAATGGGCTTGGGCTGTGTTCCATGTTTTGATCATCACCCTGCAAGCGTTCATCTTTGCCGTGTTGACCATTGTGTATATGGCACAAGCACATGAAACGAATGAACATTAATAGCGCACTGTGGTGTTTGAACGTAGTGATAAAAAACGAAATTTAATAACTCGTAATTGGGAGTAAACATGGAACTGACAGGTCTTTTAGTTATCGCCGGTGGCATATTGATGGGTCTTGGTGCCGTCGGTGCAGCCATTGGTGTGGGTGTGCTGGGTGGCAAGTACCTCGAAGGAGTGGCGCGACAACCTGAGCTTATGCCAATGCTGCGAACGCAGCTATTTATCGTGCTAGGCCTCGTTGACGCAGTGCCAATGATCGCTGTAGGTATTGGCTTGTATATTATTTTCGCGCTTGCCGCATAGTTGAATGTGCGACGCGCTCGGAGCGATACGCTAGAGCGAATGCGTACAAGTAGTGCATAACAAGTCATGCGTAACAAGTAGAGAATAGCGATGAATATAGGCTTAACACTAATCGGACAAACCGTCACGTTCTTTATCTTCGTGTGGTTTTGTATGAAGTTCATCTGGCCACCTTTGCGCGCCATGATGCAACAGCGCCAGGAAACCATAGCCGCCGGTTTGGCAGCGGCCGAAGAAGCCGAACTGAAATTGGCGGATGCAGCCAGTGGTGCCGAAGCTGAAATGGCCCAGGCAAAACAACAAGCAGCCGATATTCTCGATCAAGCTCGAAATAGAGCCAATCAAATGATCGAAGAAGCCAAGGGCGAGGCGCGCGTCGAAGGTGAACGAATCATAGAAGGGGCGCGTGCTGAAATTGATCAAGAAATAAACCGCGCCAAAGAAACCCTTCGTGCCCAGGTATCTAGCTTGGTGATTGCCGGAGCGGAACGCGTACTTGAAAGCAGTGTAGATGTGTCGAGACACAACGACATGCTCGACAAACTGGCGGCAGAGCTTTAGATCGTGGCAGAACTCGCCACCATTGCCCGCCCCTATGCCAACGCGCTTTTCGATTTAGCCAAGCAACAAAGCCAACTCGATCGGTGGTCAAACATGATGGGTGTTCTTACTACTGTCTCTGCGCACCCAACAGTGAGTGCGTTTTTGGCCAGCCCAGATCTTCCTGGCTCCGCTAAAGCATCACGCCTGGCACAACTGTGCGGAGACGACATAGATGATCAAGCTGAGAAATTTTTACAGGCGCTAGCCGACAACGACCGTTTGCTTTTGATTGCAGAAATTTCAACGCAGTTTGAAGCCTTGCGTGCAGAGGAAGAAAAGAGCCTCGACGTTGAAGTGATCTGCGCATTTGAAATGAGCGAGTCGCAAAGTGAAGGGCTCGCACGAGCACTGAGCAAAAAATTTAACAAAGAGATTTCCATTCAATCTCGTGTGGATTCGAATTTGATTGGCGGAGCCGTCATACGCGCTGGAGACATCGTTATAGACGGCTCAGTGCGCGGTAAGCTCAACAAGCTGGCTGAAACACTCAGCGCTATTTAACTCGAATCTTTGTAACGAAAGTCCTAAAAGGAAGGCATTATGCAGCAACTGAATCCCTCGGAAATCAGTGAGATCATCCAGAGCCGAATTCAAGGTTTGGATGTCAAAGCGCAAGCGCAGAACGAAGGTACAATTGTCGGTGTATCTGACGGTATCGTGCGTATTCACGGTTTAGCGGATGCGCAGTATGGCGAGATGATCGAATTTGACGGCAGTCTTTATGGCATGGCGTTGAATCTAGAGCGCGATTCTGTGGGTGTGGTCATCCTAGGAGACTATGAAGGGCTGACCGAAGGCATGACGGCACGTTGTACTGGCCGCATTTTGGAGGTTCCTGTTGGGCCTGAGCTGCTGGGCCGAGTGGTTGATCCGTTAGGTAATCCCATTGACGGTAAAGGACCACTCAATGCCAAGGAAAGTGCACCGATCGAGAAGGTTGCCCCAGGGGTAATCGCACGCCAGAGTGTTGATCAACCGGTTCAAATAGGCCTTAAGTGCGTAGATGCCATGGTGCCGATTGGTCGTGGTCAGCGCGAACTGATTATTGCAGATCGCCAAATAGGTAAAACAGCCATCGCGATCGATGCCATCATCAATCAAAAGCGCAGCGGCATTAAATGTGTTTATGTGGCCATCGGCCAGAAGATGTCCACCATCGCAAATATCGTTACCACGCTGGAAGAACACGGTGCCATGGAATACACCACCGTGGTGGCGGCGAGTGCAGCAGACCCAGCACCCATGCAATTTATTGCACCCTACGCAGGTTGTAGTATGGGCGAGTACTTTCGCGACAACGGCGAAGATGCATTAATCATTTATGATGATCTGACCAAGCAAGCCTGGGCATATCGTCAAATCTCATTGCTACTGAAAAGACCACCGGGTCGCGAAGCGTATCCCGGCGACGTTTTTTATCTGCACTCAAGATTGCTTGAGCGCGCCGCTCGGGTGAATGCTGAGTACGTCGAAAAGCACACCAACGGAGCCGTTAAAGGCAAAACCGGTTCTCTCACAGCGTTGCCAGTGATTGAGACTCAAGCGGGGGATATTTCAGCCTTTGTACCGACCAATGTAATTTCTATTACAGACGGGCAGATCTTCTTGGAAACCCAGAACTTTAACTCGGGCCAGCGTCCTGCAATGAATCCAGGAACTTCAGTTTCCCGGGTAGGTAGTTCTGCCCAAGTGCCGTTCATGAAGAAAATTTCAGGCGGCATTAAGCTTGCGCTTGCACAGTATCGAGAACTCGCCGCATTTTCTCAGTTTGCTTCAGATTTGGATGAAGCCACTAGACGACAACTCGAGCACGGTGCGCGGGTGTCGGAATTGATGAAACAAAAGCAATATTCACCGATGTCGGTTGCGGAAATGGGTACGGTGTTGTTCGCGGCTAACGAGCGTTATCTTGAAGATGTCGAGGTCAACAAGGTACTCGATTTTGAAGCGGCGTTATTGGCCTATATGCGCGCAGAACATGCCGAGTTTATGGACGATATCGATGAGAACGGCACCTACAACGATGAAGTTGTGGCGACGCTAAAAAGCGCTATCGAAAAATTTAAAGCGACCCAGACCTACTAAGGGTAACCTCATGGCAATCGGTAAAGAAATACAAACTAAGATCAAGAGCGTGCAAAACACGCAAAAGATCACCAGCGCTATGCAGATGGTAGCGGCCAGCAAAATGCGCCGCACACAAGACCGAATGCGTCAAGGCAAACCATACTCGGAAAGAATACGAGGTGTTGTTGGTCATCTGGCCAATTCAAACCCTGAGTACAAGCATATGTATATGCAGGAACGCGAAGTGTCTCGTGTGGGCTACATCATTGTATCAACAGATCGCGGGCTTTGTGGCGGGCTAAACGTTAATTTGTTCCGCACAGTTGTGAAAGATATGGCCGAGTGGGATGCCAAAGGCGTATCCATCGACCTGGGTTTGATCGGAAATAAAGCCAGTCCCTTCTTTCGATCCATCGGCGCTAACATTAAGGCAGTGATGGGCGATGTGGGCGAAAAGCCTGCTTTAGAAGATCTAATTGGCGGCATAAAAGTGATGTTGGATGCCTATGAAGCCGGCGAGTTTGATCGGCTTTTCTTGGCCTCAAACGAGTTTGTGAACACCATGACTCAAGCACCGAAGATCCTTCAAATTCTGCCCCTCAACCCAGAAGACAATGCCGAATACAAGCATCGTTGGGACTATATATATGAGCCCGATGCGCGCCAATTGATCGAGGGTTTGGTGAAGCGATTTCTTGAATCTCAGGTATACCAAGCAGTGGTTGAGAATGGAGCGTGTGAGCAAGCAGCCAAGATGGTCGCGATGAAAAGTGCAACCGAAAATGCGGGTACGATGATCGAGGAGCTTCAGTTGATTTACAACAACGCACGACAAGCAGCCATTACGCAAGAGATAGCGGAAATTGTCAGTGGTGCGGCGGCGGTTTAGCAAAACCGATTTAATAGTTTAAGACGAATAGTCAGAGATAAAAGAGGCAGAACATGAGCAGCGGTCGAATTGTACAAATTATAGGCGCAGTGGTCGACGTAGAGTTCGAGCGAGACAACGTTCCTAAGATATACGACGCATTGTTAGTAGGTGGGCGCGACCTCACCCTAGAAGTGCAACAGCAGCTAGGTGATGGGGTGGTTCGCACCATTGCCATGGGCGTGTCTGACGGTTTGTCACGCGGTTTAGAAGTATCCAACACGGGCCATCCAATCACTGTGCCTGTAGGTGAGGAAACCCTAGGTCGTATTGTTGATGTGTTGGGCCGGCCGATAGACGAGAAGGGACCAGTTAATGCAGCTGTAGAAATGCCCATACATCGTAAAGCGCCTACGTATGAAGACCAGGTGGGAGGCAACGATATTCTAGAAACCGGCATTAAGGTTGTTGACTTGATTTGCCCGTTTGCCCGGGGTGGTAAGGTAGGTTTATTTGGTGGTGCGGGCGTAGGTAAAACGGTGACCATGCTCGAGCTGATTCGTAACATAGCCATGGAACACTCAGGATTGTCAGTATTTGCGGGTGTGGGTGAGCGAACAAGAGAAGGCAACGACTTCTACTATGAAATGGAAGAAGCCGGGGTTCTTGATAAAATTTCCCTCGTGTTCGGACAAATGAATGAACCTCCTGGTAACCGTCTGAGGGTAGCGCTCACAGGTTTAACCATGGCCGAGAAATTCCGTGATGACGGTCGTGATGTGTTGTTGTTTATCGACAACATTTACCGTTACACGCTAGCGGGCACAGAAGTATCTGCTCTATTGGGACGTATGCCTTCTGCAGTAGGCTATCAGCCAAACTTGGCGGAAGAAATGGGTCAGCTACAAGAACGTATCACCACCACCAAGTCTGGCTCGATCACCTCGGTACAAGCAGTATACGTACCTGCGGATGACTTGACCGACCCCTCTCCGGCAACAACCTTTGCTCACTTAGATTCCACCATTACCTTGTCACGAGCGATCACTGACCTAGGGATTTACCCGGCAGTGGATCCGTTAGATTCATCCAGCCGTCAACTTGATCCGCTGATCGTTGGGGAAGACCATTACAACACGGCTCAAGATGTTCAGCAGATGTTGCAGCGTTACCAAGAATTGCGAGACATCATCGCCATTTTGGGTATGGATGAGCTATCAGAAGATGACAAAGCCCTGGTTTACCGGGCGCGTAAGGTGCAAAAATTCTTCTCTCAACCGTTCTTCGTTGCTCAACAATTCACCGGTAACGACGGCAAGTATGTATCTAAAGACGATACTGTTCGTAGCTTCCGGGCGATAGTAGACGGCGAGTATGACCACCTTCCAGAAGATGCGTTCTATATGGTTGGCAGTATTGAAGATGCCATCGAAAAAGCCAAAACGATTGAGGCTTAGAAGGCGCTTGCTAACTAGTCAGCCGGGGACATAAGGATATAAGTATGGCCACCACCATGTACTGTGAAATAGTAAGTGCTGAGAAAGAACTTTTCTCTGGCAATATTAAATGCCTAACCGCTGTGGGCAGCATCGGTGGTCTGGGTATTTACCCAGGTCACACGCCATTGTTGACGGGCATTCAGCCGGGTCCCATCAGCATCACGATGGAAGATGATGAGCAAGAAATATTCTTTGCCTCTGGTGGGTTCATCGAAATTCAGGGTGGGGTGATCACCATTTTGGCCGATACCGCCATTCGTGCTGAAGACATAGACGAAGCACAAGCGCAAGAAGCGCAAGCTGCTGCTGAGAAAGCCCACTCTGAAACCGCTGCGGATATAGACTTCTCCGTTGTGGCCGCCCAACTTGCTGAAGCACGCGCGCAACAACGCACCATTGATGAGTTGCGAAAACTTCGACGCTAAACTAGACAGGTAAACGCCCTAATATCGATTGTGGCCGTTGGCCGCGTCGACTCGAATCTTAAAACGACAACTTTGTGTACAATACGGGTTTACAAAAATAGGTTTACAAAATGGGTGACAAAATTCACCCATTTTCACCCAGGTCTTTTTATACTCCGTAGTTCAGTTTGGCAGGGATTTCCCCCACCGATGATTCTTGATGTCATTATTCTAGCAGCCGGTAAAGGTACGCGTATGCGTTCGTCAAAGGCGAAGGTGTTACATGAACTCGCTGGGCGTAGCCTTATCTCACACGTAATTGGTACCGCTCAACAACTACAGCCACGCCAGGTAGCCGTGGTTGTAGGTCATCAGGCAGATGAGGTGCAAGCGTCTGTAGCCAGTGAACATGCTTGGGTATTGCAGCGGCAACAGTTGGGTACCGGACATGCGGTTGCGCAGGCCATGGCCAGCCTCGCGGGTGATGGCGTGGTGTTGGTCCTGTACGGGGATGTGCCTTTGATCGACATCCAAACGCTGGTGGATTGTTGCGCTGCAGCCGCTGCAGGCCAGGTGGGTTTAGTGACAGCAGATTTTGTGGATCCTGGCGAACTTGGGCGAATTGTTAGAGATGACCGAGGCTGTATTCGCAGAATTGTTGAATACAAAGATGCAAACGATGAACAACGGGCCATTTGTGAAATAAATTCAGGGATCCTTGCAGCTCCGGCCAGCAAGCTGACGAATTGGTTATCTGCAATCAAACCGAATAATGCCCAAGGTGAATACTACCTCACTGACATCATCGCTATGGCCGTCGCAGACGGCGTTGAAGTTGCAGGCATCACTGCGCTAAATCCGGTCGATGTTACTGGGGTTAATGATCGAGCTCAGTTGGCGGACCTCGAAAGAGAGTTCCAACGTCGACAAGCCCATCGATTGATGCTGGCCGGTGTGACCATTGCCGATCCAGATCGAATCGATATACGCGGCGAGGTGAGTATTGGAGAAGATTCTTTTATAGACATCAATGTCGTTCTAGAAGGCCAGGTAGAGTTAGGCCGAGGTGTTAAGGTGGGTCCAGGGGCGGTCATCACCAATTCCCACATTGGTGATCGAACACAAATTCATGCCCATACGGTTATAGAAGGAGCCCGGGTCGCCGAAGACTGTTCGTTAGGCCCGTTTGCTCGCATTCGCGCGGGAACCGAACTTGCAGACGGAGTTAAGATCGGCAATTTCGTTGAAACTAAAAAAGCCAAGCTAGGCCCCGGCACCAAGGCTGGACATCTTGCCTATCTAGGTGACACACAATTGGGTGCTGATTGTAATATTGGCGCAGGTACCATCACTTGTAACTACGATGGCGTAAACAAAAACATCACGACCGTCGGTAACAACGTCTTTGTCGGTTCGAACTCGACCTTGATTGCGCCGGTTATGATCGAAGACAATGCATTTATTGCGGCAGGTTCTACGATTACCAGTAAGGTGTCCGACGGCGATTTGGCCGTGGGTCGTGGCAAACAAAGAAATATTGCGGGATGGGTACGCCCTGACCTGCGGAAGAAAAAATAATGTGTGGAATAGTCGGAGCGGTCGCTGACCGCAACGTACCTTCAATCCTCATCGAAGGTTTAAAACGCCTGGAATATCGAGGCTATGATTCCGCCGGACTGGCGATACTAGATAGTGAAGGTGATCTCAAACGGTGTCGTAGGGTAGGCAAAGTTCAGGAGCTGGTTAAGGCACTAGACGCAGGCCCCCTGCGAGGCAAGATTGGCATTGCCCATACTCGATGGGCGACACATGGTGTGCCTGCGGATGAAAATGCGCATCCTCATGCTTCGCGTGACCGAGTCTGTATCGTGCATAACGGTATCATCGAAAATCATGAAATATTGCGTCACGAACTCGAAGCCAAAGGTTACATATTTGAGTCAATGACCGATTCGGAAACTGTTGCCCACTTAGTTGAAGACTTTCTTCGCCAAGGAAATAATCTGCTAGATGCGGTTCGCTACACCATCAGGAAATTGGAAGGTGCTTATGCCATCGGCGTGTTGTGCAAGGATGATCCCGAACGAATCATCGCTGCACGATCAGGTAGCCCGCTGGTGATTGGTATAGGCATCGGTGAAAATTTTATTGCTTCGGATGTGTTGGCGCTAAAGCCGGTGACAGATCGGTTTATTTATTTGGAGGAAGGCGACCTCGTCGAGTTGCGAGCAGACAGCATCTCCATATGGAATATGCAAGACGAGTCTGTGATCAGAGCAGATGTGCGCGTGGAACTCGGTCATGACGATACCGATAAGGGGAACTATCGACACCATATGCTGAAGGAAATCTTTGAGCAGCCCAAAGTGATCAAAGATACCCTTGAAGGGCGCATAGGCAAAAACCAAGTGCTGGAACAAGCTTTTGGTGTGGGTGCGAAAGCGGTTTTCGATCAAGTCGAAGCAGTCACCATGGTTGCGTGTGGCACCAGTTATTATGCCGCTTCCGTGGCACGCTACTGGATAGAAGAACTGGTAGGTATACCGTGCCAGGTTGAAGTCGCTAGTGAATTTCGTTATCGCAAACTGGCAGTGTCTCCCCACACACTGTTCGTGACCATATCCCAGTCTGGTGAAACTGCCGACAGCCTGGCAGCGTTACGCATTGCTAAACAGGTAGGGTATTTCGCTACGCTTACCATTTGTAATGTACCCACCAGTACCATTGTGCGTGAGAGTGATCTGGCCTTGATGATTCAAGCCGGGACAGAAGTGGGTGTTGCATCGACCAAGGCATTCACCGCGCAACTCACAGATCTTATGTTGTTGACCTTGTTAATAGGGCGACGACACGGCTTGGACCCAGAACACGAGGCCGTGTTGGTAGAGGGGCTACATGGTCTAGCCCGCTTGATCGAGCAAGCGTTGGATTTAGATGATCGAATTCAGCAAATTGCCGAGCAATTTATGGAGAAGAACCACGTTCTGTTTCTAGGACGCGGCACCATGTTTCCGGTGGCCATGGAGGGTGCGCTTAAACTTAAGGAAATTTCGTATATTCATGCCGAAGGCTATCCAGCAGGTGAGCTGAAGCATGGTCCTCTCGCCCTGGTTGATGATGACATGCCGGTTATTGCTGTCGCGCCTAACAATGAACTGTTAGAAAAACTGCAATCTAACTTACATGAGGTGAAGGCCCGAGGTGGTGAATTGTTTGTCTTTGCTGCGCAAGGTAGTGGCTTCAAAGATGAGCCCGGGGTGACAGTGGTGACACTGCCTACGGTTGATTCTTTGTTAGCGCCAATTGTGTATGTCGTACCACTGCAATTACTGGCTTATCATGTCGCCGTGCTAAAAGGTACCGATGTTGATCAGCCGCGCAATTTGGCAAAGTCGGTGACGGTGGAGTAGATGCAAAGAAGCCTCCTCTAGATGAACCGCATGACTTAACTCCGTCGAGACGATGCGTATTGATTCTTCATAATAGAGTTACGAATAAGAATCGGTCTAAACAACGCTAAAGTTACGCCTTTGACCGAGTCACTGAACAACCAGATGATATGACCTCCTTATCGCCGATAATCAGTCGTTCATTTTCACGGCAATAAGGAATGAAAAATGAAAGACTTAAACGGGTAGGGTCAATCCTGTAGTTGCCCGGACGCTTACGATAAAGAGAAATCGTTGTCGTCCCTGCAGGCCTCACCGGATGGGTTTCGTGAAAAACTAGATGCAATTGAAATGCCCCAAATACCGGCCGAGCCGACACTTCCGAATGCTGAAAGTATTTTAACGCTAACCGCCGTCTTGAAAACAGCGACTCCCGAGCTAGTTTTGACTAAAGAGAAGCTGGATCATCAAATATCTGTTGGTGAGCAGAAATTCAATACTGAAGTGAACAAGTTGCCGAGTATGAAAGGTTACTGCAACAATGGTTGGCTACGGCGATATTCATCCCTTAAAATAGCGTACCAAGCGTTATTTATAATCACAGACATCTAGGAATATTTTGGAAACTCAACCCATTGTCATTGTAAATTTTATGACGTTCACCATAGGTATAATGGTGTATTTCTCTGGGCGTATATTGACCCAACGTGTTGGTTTTTTACGCGAATATAATATTCCCGAACCTGTGACCGGAGGGATCCTGGCATTTCTTGTGACTTTAGCTCTATTTTTGGTTTTTAACATTGAGCTCTCCTTTGAAATGGACATACGCAATACGTTGCTGATTTATTTCTTTACGGCCATTGGCTTGAATGCGCGCTTTAGCGATCTTCTTAAGGGGGGTAAGCCGTTGCTGATTTTGCTTGTGATAACGCTCAGCTATATTGTCTTCCAGAATTTAATCGGCGTTACTGTGGCTCAGCTGTTGGGGTTGCCCAGCGCGATGGGAGTGTTGACAGGTTCAGCGTCACTCTTGGGCGGGCACGGTACGGTGATTGCGTGGGCGCCTGAAATTGCCGCCAATCACGGCGTCCCAAATGCGCTTGAGTTAGGTGTTGCATCTGCCACTCTTGGCTTGATCATTGCCAGTTTGTTGGGCGGACCCATTGCAAAATTTTTGATGGCCCGGCACAAAATTGTAGGAAGTTCGGGTGAAGAGTTAAGTGTTGGTACGTCATATAAGAATGAAGCGACGGAAAAACTGTCTCATGTTAATTTTATGGCCGTGATGCTTGTTGTCCATGTGGCGATAATATTTGGATATTTACTCAATGAGGTAGTGATCGAAATGGGTATAAGGTTGCCGTTGTTTGTAACATGCCTGTTTGTCGGTATTTTAATGTCAAATACAATCCCATTTATGTTTAAAAAAATACCCTGGCCTGCGCATACACCTGCTCTTTCGATGTTTTCTGAATTCTCTTTGGGGCTATTTATTGCTATGTCCCTGATGGGGATGCAGCTATGGGCGGTTGCAGATCTTGCGGGGCCATTGATCATTCTATTAGGCTTGCAGGTACTTGTTGCCACCTTGTTTGTTGTGTTTGTTTTCTTTAGGATTATGGGAAGTGACTATCAATCCGTTGTTTTAAGCGCGGGTTTTACAGGTTTTGTGCTTGGGGCAACACCAACAGCCATTGCCAACATGTCTGCTGTTACGAAATCGCATGGTGCCGCCCCAGCCGCCTTTATTATTCTGCCTCTCGTTGGTGCATTTTTTGTTGATCTCACCAACGCTTTCGTCATCCAGTTTTTCCTGGGCTAACACAGAGGCAAGATCGGATAATCACTAGTGGTCAGGTTCCTATTAATTGGGTAATGGTGTCGGATTTATTTTTTCGGGCCTGAAAATAAACCCGGTACTATTCCCTTGCAAAATTCAAATGAACACCGGCACTGTTACTCCCAGTACCCTGTTTGGCCTTACTGCGTACGCTCGCGGGGTACCACGCCAGCTCCCGCCCTGCCCCGTCTGTTGTCTGTGCAGAGCGTGAACGAACGCCGCGAAGGCCGGCTTTTTTTATTTCCTGACCGATGGGTTGGCAGTGCTCGTGGGGAATCAGGCGACCCTGGCGATCGAAGGGATAGGTTCGCGGCAGACCTGCGGCAAGGACCCCTGCTGGGCTATGCATGTCGCAGGCCTGCTGATCGCGCGGCAATGTAGCGCCGACCAGGACGGGACCCGTATCATTGCGAAGATCCTCGGGTTCGTAGGGCCAACCGGCAATAAAGGCGCGCAGATTGAGCCGCGCGGTCACCGCGTCTTCGTTTAAGTACAAAGTGGCGAAGCTGTTTGGCGGATTCCAGCGGCCGCCGAGGCGCTGCGCGAAACCCGGGTCTAGGGGATTGGACCACGCCGGACTGGCGATGCGCCACCACACCCAGCGATCGAGGAGTGGTTCAACTTTGAAAGGCACCGCTACGAGTGCGCGCGCTCAAAACTGAACATGTCGCGGCAAGCTTGAAGCACCGACGCCGTCGCGCCCGCGAACAACAAGTCCAGCAGTGACTGATCGCCCAGCACCGGTATCGCCCGACGCACCACGGCCGGGATGCGATCGCGTTTCAGATGATGCACCAGCAAGTCAGTGGCCGCTGCAAGATCTGCCACCGCTTCGGCACGCTCTCCCGGCACGCCCTGCACAAGCCACTTGCTAAGCGCTTGCCGGCTGACGCCGAATAACTTCGCCGCCTGCGATTGATTCAGATCCCAAACAGCAAGCGTTCGGGCGAGTGACTGACCGCCACGACGCCTGTCCAGGTGCTCGGTAAACTCATCGAGCCAGTCACCCCGGCGGCGTTGTGAAGCGACCAGTCTTTCTGCCGCTTCACGTGGCTCAAGTTTGGTAACATCGTCGAACAATTTGGTGGCAGCACTCATGAGTATCTCTCCGGAGGGGTGCAACTATATGTCAACCGCAACTGAATGTCAACCTGCTAATTTATACGCTGATGCTGAAGCGAGAAACATGCCGATTATAATAAACAAGTCTCTCGCCGTAACCATTGAAATATTCAACGGACCCACATAATTACGCAGCACCATATCAAGGTTATGCTGGCCTGGAAGTTTCCGCAACCGAAGAGGCAGCACCGAAAAATCGAACAGCGCTACAAGTGGATCGCGTACGTTAGTTTGCAACCGCGAATTCGCGAAGCTTTGCCGTTAGCCACTCGGCTGTTGACCGCTCTTCCTCTTCAACACAGCGAATGCGGTACGGTTTGCCGCTAAAAGAACTCTTTGTCGCAATTCGTGCGATGAAGGATTCCGAGCTCGTTACCCACTTCTTGCCCCGCCGACCACCCATTAGCAATCGGGTCCGCGAGCTTCGCGAGACACACGGGCCGATGACCCAAGCCGCGCTGGGCGAGGCCATCGGCGTCACCCGACAAACGGTAATTGCTATTGAGCAGGGACGCTATTCACCCTCTTTGGAAAGTGCCTTCCGTATCGCTGTATTGTTTGGTGTTGGGCTCGAAGACGTCTTTCAATGGAACGGTTGATGCGGGCAGGACTGGTATGTCAGGCACACAAGACACGCATTGTGATAGGTCTAGCGAGTCCGCTACCTCTGTGTTTAATTGTGGGGTTATAATTCAAAATATCAATTACTTACAGGGCAACTTCGCCGCACCCACATGGTTTCTATCAAGCAGCTAAAATACGCCCTCGTCGTCGAAAAGACACTGCATTTCAAAAGAGCAGCTGAACTGAGCAACATCAGTCAATCGGCGCTGAGCACAGCACTCAGGGAGTTAGAAAAGCAGCTCGGACTGCAAATATTTGAAAGGGACAACCGCAAGGTTTTGGTCACACCCCTCGGAACACAAGTGTTGGAAATGGCGCGTAACATCATGTTGCAGGTCGAGGATCTTCAGCATCTGGCTGACAGTCAGAGCGCCCCGTTAAGCTTTCCGATAACCGTTGGCGTGATTCCTACCATCTGCCCCTTTCTGCTGCCTAGAATAATGCCGATCCTGAATAAACGATATCCTCAGTCCCAGCTAAACATTGTCGAAGATCAATCGAAAGAGCTGATCGACATGGTCAGTCAAGGCGAGATGGACATGGCAATACTGGCCCTACCGTATCCCTGTGATGGCCTGCTCACCATGGAATTTTGGCAGGAGGACTTTTACTGGGTAGCGTTAAAGGGCGCCGCAAACACCCAACTAGACGAGATTGCCAGCAATCAGCTCGACCACTGCGAGTTGATGCTATTAAAAGAGGGGCATTGTCTGAAAGAACATATCTTGGAAGCTTGCACACTACCGGACTTAGCACTCAACAAAGCCCTGGGTGCGACTAGCCTGAATACGCTAATTCAGATGGTACTAGGTAAGCTAGGCACAACTCTGATACCGCAGATGGCCCTCGATCAACTGATCTCGCAGCACAGCGAACTGGTGGCCGTACACCTGAATGAAGCCGGTCCACACCGCCGAATTGCCTGCGCAATACGCCCCAACTACACGCGGATGTCCACTATTGAGGCGCTGATTGAGATTTGCCAGGAAGCACTATCTACCGGGACATAAGTTC
>QIGT01000283.1 GCA_003230835.1 Gammaproteobacteria bacterium | reverse complement strand
GTGGCTAAGAATAAGGCGGGCAAGGCAGTACTGCGTGTGCCCAGCCCGGGTGTGGCCCTAACACCGAGCCTGGTTTCTAACCAAACAATTGAGTCGGGCTGGGTTGCCGCTGTCACTGATCAAGGGCGCTTGTTGGTATTTCCACTGCAGGAGATTCCGGAATTGGCACGAGGTAAGGGTAACAAGCTGATCAATGTGCCGAATGCTGCCTTCAAAACTGGAGAGGAAACCATGATCGCGGCAGTTGTATTCAGTGATGATCAAGAGTTGGTGGTGCATGCCGGTCAGCGCCATTTGAGCATGAAGCGTAAAGATCTTGAGAATTACATCGGTGAGCGTGCACGTCGCGGCCGCAAGTTGCCGCGCGGATTTCAAAAAGTGGATCACTTGTCTGTACGGTAGTTGAGGTGGTTGTGGGTGGTTAACCAGCAGCTTGATTAAAATCGAGGATCAGCGTGCCTTGGCTGTCTACCAGTTGTTGTTGTTGAGCGGGTAATTCTTTCACAAGGTAAAGTGATTCTGCGCCGTCTAAGTCGTCTAACAGAGGGTGAGTAAATGGCTCAGCCCAGGCTTGCTCGTTATTCGCAAGACCTTTGTAAACAACTTCTGCGAGTAATACTGTATGGCTTTTAGACAACGCCGCCAAGGTCATGTGGGTGTCGATATCAACTATTTCGGATAATTCAGCAAAACCAAATGTATTAATCTCGACAGGTGAATCTGGGCTGGCTACTTCACTGAGATAGCATCGAAATCTCCCAACAGTTTCGAACTGTTCTAGAAGCCTTTGCATTAACATAGAAGCACACACAGCTTGTGCGGCGCTCACTGAACGTCGATCAAGCATCAGGAGTACGCCCTTGCTTGGCGCTTCGACCGCAATGCCATGGTGAATTGCGCACACCTCTCGAGCCATAGATAGAGCGTCTTCGACCGCTTGCTGGCGAGCTTGGGCATTCAGCGCAAATTGGTTGTGAAGATTGACGGTTAAGAAAAAGCTCTGTTGCGGTTCGAAGGCTTTGGCTTCGGGAACGGAGACGATAGGTAGCGAGCGATTGCCCCGCGTAGAAATTTGTAGAATGACCACCGTTGCGGCTGGCGCGATGAACAACAACATGAAGGTGGCGAGCCAGCGCCACAATTGGCTCGCCGGTTCAAAAGCTTGAGAATTGAGCACCACACTCACGTAACCGGTAATGGTGTCGCCTAAGGTTGCTGGTGCGGGGAAATGCTCGCCGGTTTCCGAGCTTCCACTCATCGCAATGATCTCGTTGTTGGTATTGTAAAAAATTAGGCCTGATACTTCTGTGTAGGCTGTGGTGTTGTTGGCTATCACCGCAAGTTCGATGCGGTCTTTGTGCAACAGGTGTCCGGCACTGGTTGAAGCCAAAGTGCGCGCCAGAGTTTCGCCGTATCGAGCTATTTCGAGATCGGTGGTATTTGCAGGCACCCACACCGCCAACATGCCACCGCTACACAATAGGGTTGCTAACAAGGCAGTGGGTAAGGTTGATTTACTTGGCCTATATCGTTTCCACCAAAGTGCCAACGGCAATACCTGCAAGCTCAAATAGTTGGGGTGCGTAATCTAGCACACAAAAGAGCCGTGCGAATGCAACTTCAGTCAGTACAATGGGGCTCAATCGAAACGAGGCCAGTTGTTTGGCAAACGAAATCATTTTGATCAACGTCTCAGGCCAGGACAAGCCGGGACTGATGTCTGCACTCATGGAAACTTTGGCCCTGCACGGGGCACATTTGTTGGACATAGGCCAGGCGGTCATCCATGAGGATCTCGCCTTGGGCATATTGGTCAGCGTGGATGAAAAAAATGCCGGGGCATTGATTAAAGAAACGATGTTTCGTGCCAACGAAGCAGGTTCGACGGTGCGTATATCCAATGTGAGCAAAGAAAATTATCGAGTTTGGCTCGACGCCTCAGGCCAGAAGCACTATATCCTGACGTTATTAACCAAGGGGGGAGGCAGTGCCCCGATGCATGCAGTGAGCGCTTTGACCCACCGATTTGGGTTGAATATCGACACCATTCGCCGCCTCACTGATCGTGGTGGCGCGCGTGAAGTAGCTGGTCGCGCGCGATTGGGTGTTGAAATGCGTCTACGGGGTCGGGTAGGAGACATGACCCAACTACAGACGGAAATGATGCAATCTGCTGAGCAGCTCGATTTCGACTTCAGTTTGCAACAAGACACGGTGTTCCGACGCAATCGACGTCTGGTGGCGTTTGATATGGACTCCACACTCATTACCGAAGAAATCATGGATGAATTAGCCAAGCGACATGGTGTTGGTGAGCAAGTTTCAACGATTACTGCGCAAACCATGGCCGGTAAGTTCGACTTTAAGGAGAGCTTTCGTCAACGCGCCCATCTACTAAAGGGTATGCCAGTGAGTGTTCTTGATGACGTCACCCAGGCGGTGCAACTCAATACCGGTGCAAACAGGCTTTTGCGCGCGCTGCGGCACTTTGGCTACAAAACTGCGGTAATATCTGGTGGCTTTCAGTATGTAGGTGAACATCTACAAACACAGTTGGGCATTGATTATGTGTATGCCAACAACTTAGTGGTTGAGCATGGCGTGATGACGGGAGAGGTGTCTGGGGACATCATCGACGCCGAGCGCAAAGCGATATTGCTGCGTGAAATCGCCGCTCGAGAAGGCATTGCACTAGAACAAACCATCGCCATCGGCGACGGTGCAAACGATCTACCTATGTTACAAAGAGCAGGCTTGGGTGTGGCTTTTCATGCTAAATCTGTTGTCAAAGAAACAGCCCGACATGCGATCTCAAACTTCGGTCTTGACGCCATACTTTACCTAATCGGATTCAGTGATCGCGACATCAACGAAGCGCTAGGTAACGAATAGGTACCTGAGATTGAGGTTTTTAGTCTTCCGTATTGAAATCGTAGTCCATCATCGTGGTCGGTTCTTGCAAGTAGTGGCCTTGAATATAATTGGCGCCCGCTTGCCATAACATTGACAGCATACCGGCATTTTCAACCATGGGGATCACGGTCAATTTTCCAGCACTCTGCAGTTTGTTAATGAATCCCATCATGACTTCTCGACTCTGGTTACTGTCTTCGGATGGATTGACTACGGTGCCATCTAGCTTGACCATGTCCACTGGTAGATGGCGCAGAGTTTCGAAAGGATCATCGATGAGACCAAAGCGAGAGAGTGAAGCGCGACAGTGCATTGCGCGTAGGCCTTCGATAAATTCTCGGGTCTGTCGCAGATAGGTGGTGGCGTCTTTTTCGGTAATCTGGAATATCACTGCATCACTTGGCAATCGCGCTGCCTTGATCGCTACGGTGAGCCATTGTAAGAATTCCGGGTCCATAACGCTGTTGGCTGTGAGGTTGATGGTCAGACGGGTGGTATGACCCTTAGCTCGGTGCACACTCAACATCTTAATCGACTGCAAGATCACCCAGCGGTCAATCTTGCCGGCGACATTGTTGTCTATGGCAGTTTGCAAGAATCGTCCAGGCTCTATTTGCTGGCCTTGGTCATCCATCATGCGTAAAAATACTTCGTAGTGTTCATCCGAGTCACCGCGTAGGCTGATGACTGGCTGAAATAATACTACGAACATTTTCTTTTCTATGGCGTTGGTGATCTGTTTCAGGATAATGCGAGCGTTGTCTGACTCTTCCGTCTCTTCTGCGTCGGTGGGAATAGCAACCGTGTTGCTCGATGCCTGTTCCACCAAGTCCATAAGATAACCAACAGCTTCATCTAGGCTCGCGCTGATACCCACGTCATCGTTGCAAGCTGCCCCGGCAATGGAGATTGTCGGGCGCACAGTTTTATCTTGTATCTCTAAAATCAGCTCGCTGACATCTGTCCGAATTTGGTCGGCAGTTTGTAAAGCCATATCGTAGGATGCTGCAGTTAGCGCTACCGCGAACTGTTTGTTTGAGAGTCGCACCAGTGGGTATTCGCTGGATAATTCCTCGAGCTTCTGCCAGACCTTGCGGCAGATCGCTTCTGATCCGATCAGGCCATATGCACTTTGCATTTGAGAGAAATGATCGATACCTATGCACAACAGATAGTTTTCATCTGTACTGGTGGAGAAAAGTGTTTCGGCTGCTTTGGCAAAGCCTGGTAATTCCAGTTCCGTCGAAACCGTGGCAACGGTATCGACGTAGGTTTGCGCTGCTGTTTTTGTGCCGCCGTCGTTGTGCCGCCGCACTGTAATTTGTAAGCAATCTTCGCCTTCATATTGCGAATGGACCAAGGTCATTGAGCCACTAAAGGCCTCACTATTTTCCGCGTTGCTTTCGAAATTAAATTCTGTTTCATCAGTACCAGAGCGAAGACGCTTTAATTGTGTTTTTAGTTCTTGAGAGCTATCGGCCGACAAGATATCAATCAGCGATACCGCGCAAAGATCATCGATGTCCGTGTAGCCGAACAGGTTCAGATAGCCTTCGTTGGCGTGTATATGCATGCCCTCATGAACATAGGCAATGGCCGCTTTTGAA
The DNA here is from genome assembly GCA_003230835.1 of Gammaproteobacteria bacterium. Lineage (GTDB taxonomy): Bacteria > Pseudomonadota > Gammaproteobacteria > Pseudomonadales > Azotimanducaceae > UBA4421. The sequence goes on along the minus strand of QIGT01000283.1, from coordinate 24,676 downwards.
CTTTGCAGTAACAACTGGCAGCGTTGTTCCGCTTCTTTTAGAGCGCGTCTGACTTGAGAATATTGCTGTCGTTGGCAGACGTTTTCCAATTCACGCTTAACCACTAAGGCAAGTTGCTCTGGACAATTAGCCGGTACCACATCAGTGGCGCCTATGGCCAGTGCGCTAGCAATCGTCCATTGCTGGGCTTCATGTGAAGAGGTGTTCTCAGAATTTTTTGGGCCAAGATCTTGTGGTGGAGTGAGCAGCACGACCGGCGTGTGCGGAGCACCCGCTCGAATGCGCGGCAGCAATTTTTCTAGGCCGTCAATTTTATAGGTCAGCAAGACGATATCAGTTTCGCCCTGGCTGGTGATTTGTGCGATGTGTGCTAGATCATCAGAAATAGTGAGTTTCGTCGCTATGCCTGCATCCCTTAGGGCGGAATCCAGCTCATAAGCTGCGTTCTCAGATTTTTCTGCAATCAGCAGACGCGTGGTTACATGCTGTGATAGCTGTGCCGACATATCCTTTTTCGCCCAAGGTTCTACGTCTTCCTCAAATTAAGGATGGGCTCAAATTCTTCTTTGAGCCTTTGAGGCTAAGGACCTTGGGTAGTGTCCTCTCTAGTCATGGCTGACAGGCTGTCAATATTGCTGCTAGTTCAACTTTTTTCCAAGTAACCATCCAGCATACGGAATGTGAACTGGTTAAAACTTTGGGACTTTAACTGGTAATCCAACAGTTGACCGGTGGTTTGGATGCCCTGACGTTGGATGTGCACCTTCTGCCTTTGGGTAAAGGGGACTGTTGGGGTAATTAGTGTTGCGGGTTGTTTTATGGCATCTAAACCGGGTAGTAGAAGCGCTCGGGCATAGTCTGTTGGTCCGCCAGTTCGTTGTATCGCGCGTACCGCGACGGGTATGGCTCGAGGTGCAATGAGTTCAAGCCCCATGCTGGCATAGGTGTTGTCGTGCTGTATCCAGCGAATCACCGCCACACACCAGCGTGAGTCGGAATCTTCACGCAGGGCCACCAGTTCGCCTACTTGAGTTTGGCTAGGCGTTTGGTTAGACCATTTGATCCGGTACCCGCCAGGACTTGTGTCGAGTGTTTGGGTTTCAAAATGGTCGTAATGACGTACTGGTTGGTCTTCCAGTTTGGCCGCTTCGAGTAATATGCGTTCAGGCATTTCGATGTTTGGGTTTTCAGGAATTCGATTTTTCAAATCGTGGGCTTGCGACCACGGGTCGTTGTCAATCTCGCGATAGGCGGGTTCGTAATCAACATCTAGGAAAGGATTTACCTCCCGACGAAGTGGCGCATCAGCGTTGGCCAACTGCTCTGCAAACTCTACGCCGCCAGATAGAAAGTAGTGAACTGCACTTAACCCCACACACAACCGAATGTTCAATTCACTAGACGAGCGACGAAACGCCCTCGGTTTGACCACACTCCATGATTCAGCCAGGTGTCGTAGGAGTGGGGTTTCCAGGCTCTCCGGTATGGGTAGCGTGTTGTTCACGTCGCTGAGATAGGCGTCGATTTCGTAGGCTAAAACTTCGGTGTGTAATCCCAGACCGTTTTTCAGATCATCACTCAACGATGCATATTGAGGTCCTGTGTTGTTCGCTAGATCCACTACCAAGAATGCATCGGCGGTCTGTTTGTCTAAAGTTACCTGTTCTACCCAGGCTTCTAAGGCACTGAACACATTCGCCAATTGCTGCTGTTGTAGCTGGTTTGGTTTACAGCTATTGATGAGTAATGTGCGTAGGTAGGCTTCTTCGATGGTGAGGTCTTGCTTCTTGTGGTTCTCATCATCCGCTAATGTGAATTCGCCAAGCTCTAACTGTTTGGCCACGGAATACACAGAGTGCAGATTGGACCAAAAGTCATCTGGCAAGGCGACGTGAAACTGTAGGGCACGTAAGCTAATTCTGGACCAGTCGGACAACAGTCGATGGATGGCGTTGGGTAGTACATCTTTGAATGGTGTTTTTTGCACAGACTGTTGTGCATCGAGCGCACTGAAAAATACCGACTTGTAACCCTGGGTGAGATTTTGCAACAAACTTTGGGCTTGTAAGGTAGAGGCGCCAGATTTGTTCATCGCGGTACGGTCCAGGCGCGCACAAATATAGTGCGCTAAAGGGCGCAACGCTTCTAGATATTCGAGCTTATCGTGAGGTTCGGCGTCCAATTCGGCGATTTCAGCCATGGCCAGATTAAGTTGAGTAGCGGTTTCTGGTGTATTAACCAAGGGCAGCTCACCTGACCACTGATTGATTGCTTGGGTATTGGTGTCAGCGAAACTTAGATGTGAAAGCTTCGGCTGAGGGATGTCTAGCTTGATGTCTACCAGGTCGTTCATAGTCGAAATTATAGGCCAAATTCTTCGACTAAACGCAGGCTGAAGTTGTAAATGCTGCGTCTGTCTCCTTACTTTGTGCTTACGATAAGCTTAGATGCCTCCCCAGGTTGTTCCTGTACCAACCTGGGCAGCAAGTAGCCTGGCAATTTGGCTTGCATCTGGGCAAATATGGCTAAACCCCTCGTTCGGTCGATGAAAAAGTGATGTGTGCCCTGCACTGCATCAGGTAAGTGCAAGTAGTAGGGTAAGACTTGTTGAGCAAACAACTTCATCGCCAAGTCGACTTGGACTTCTACGTTGTCGTTGATGTCCTTGAGCAGCACGGCTTGATTGAATAGCCAAGTGCGGGTTTGGTGTAAACAGGCTAGCGCGCGCTGAGTATCTTGGTCTAGTTCGTTAGGATGATTGCAGTGAATCACTAATACTGTGTCTAGCTTGCAGCCAGATAACGTATCCAGAAGTAACTGGGTAATGCGTTGTGGCAGAACGACAGGAAGGCGGGTATGGATGCGCAGACGCTGTAGATGTTGGATGTTTTGCAAACGTTTGAAGAGATCTGCCAGTGCGCTGTCGTCTAGCAGCAGTGGGTCGCCGCCGGAAAGTATCACTTCGTTGATACTGGCATCATGTTCAATGGCGGCCAGTGCTTGTTCTAGGTGTTTGGGCCTATTTTCCTCATAAGGAAAATGACGACGAAAGCAATATCGACAGTGCACAGCGCATGCCGGTGTTGTGATAAGTAATACACGACCTTGATACTTGTGGATCAAACCTGGGGTTGAATTGAAACCGTGTTGAAGGTCCGTTTCTGCCAGTGGGTCTTTACTAAAACCCGCGACCAACTGACTCTCTTGTCTATTTGGTAACACTTGTTTGAGGAGTGGGTCTTGCAAATTACCTGGAGTCATCCGCGCGGCAAACCCTCTGGGGACCAGAGTTGAGAAGGCGTCATTGTAGGGGGGATCAACAGAGGCTATGCCGAGGTCTTTTAGTAGATCGTCAGGTTTCCGGTAAGCGTTAGCCAACTCCTCACGCCAAATGTGAGGCTGCCAAGGAAGGTGAATCGGAGGTATCATGCGCGCTGTGTAATTGTTAACTACGAAATTATGGCCAGTTATTCTACCAGTGAATTTAAATCCGGACTCAAAGTACTGTTGGAGGGCGATCCGTGCTCTATCCTTGAAAATGAGTTTGTCAAACCTGGTAAAGGTCAGGCATTTAGTCGAGTTAAGTTTCGAAATTTAAAAACCGGCCGGGTGTGGGAACGAACCTTTAAGTCAGGCGATTCGATTGAGGCAGCTGACGTCATGGATACCGATATGGAGTATTTGTATACCGACGGCGAATTTTGGCACTTCATGAGAACCGATGGCAGCTTTGAACAATTGGGTGCCAGTAAAGCCGCTGTCGGCGATACAGTGAATTGGTTGAAAGAACAAGATGTGTATGTGGTGACGTTGTGGAACGACGATCCCATTGCTGTGACTCCGCCTAACTTCGTCGAACTCGAAGTGACCGAGACTGATCCGGGGCTGAAGGGCGATACCGCCAGCGGTGGTACAAAACCAGCCACCTTGTCTACCGGCGCCACCATCAAGGGCGTGCCTTTGTTTGTTAACATAGGTGACACCTTAAAAATTGATACACGTTCTGGCGAATACGTCAGTCGAGCCCGTTAGCGGAGCTTGCTCTGAGTTCATGGCAACCCAGCGCTGGCATGGAGGCCATTGCAGCCCGGGCAAACCTTTTAACCACAATTCGGTCGTTTCTGTGGGACCGAAATATCATCGAGGTGCAAACGCCACTGTTAGGTGAGGCGACTGTGACCGATGCGGACGTGGAATCTATTGCGGTTCCCGGCTACGGTTTTTTGCAGACCTCACCAGAGTATTTCATGAAACGCTTATTGGCGGCTGGTGTGCCAGATTGTTATCAACTGGGACCCGTATTTCGTCATGATGAAGTAGGTCGTTGGCATAACCCTGAATTTACTCTTTTAGAATGGTATCGGCTCCACTTTGACCATCAACAACTGATGCAGGAACTGGCGGCGTTGATGGACGTGGTGCTTGGACCTAAGCCGGTAAAAATAGTTGACTACGCTGACCTAGTGGATGACATAAAGGCGCCGCGAGATGAACTCGACTTACAATTTGCTAGCGCTTGCGCAGAACTTAAACCTGGACGGTTTTTTGTCGTCAACTATCCCCCTGACCAAGCAGCACTGGCACGCTTAACCGAAACTGGCGCGGCGCGATTTGAAATGGTTATCGATGGAGTGGAAATTGCCAATGGTTATTGGGAGCTACTAGACCCCCAGGAACATCGCCAGCGCTTTGCGCAGGATGTTGAGCGGCGTGTGCAACGTGGATTGCCTACGCGGCATGTCGACTCTAAATTTCTGCATGCTTTAGATCATGGCCTGCCCAGCTGTGCAGGGGTTGCCTTGGGGGTTGATCGTTTGCTGATGTTGGCGATGGGCAAGCGGCACCTAGATGAAGTGTTGGCGTTTCGGTCCTGAGTACTAAGTCATATATTCACCTAGTTTTTCTCCCATGCGAACTTTACTACCGGGGTGCCAATCTGCATTGAGTGCCACCCTACCCTTGGGAAAGCAGCAGATGACGGTTGAACCCAGCAAGAACCTGCCTATTTCATCACCTTTGTCGTAGTTTTCTTTGTGGGTGGTGAGTATCTGGCTTTGGTAGGGTGAGCTGGGACCCGCCCAAACCGTCTCTATTGACGCCACAATCATGGCGCCGACCAAAATCACCAACATTGGACCGTGGGTGGTGTTGAATTTGCACACAAGCCTTTCATTTCGACAAAATAGACCTGGAATAGATTGCGCCGTCGAATCATTTACTGAAAACAGCTCTCCGGGTACCGCTAAGGTTTCTATTAGCTCACCTGCCCAAGGCAGATGCACACGGTGGTAATCACTGGGGGCTAAATAAATAGTGCAAAAGGTGCCGTGCTCAAATCCTTGCCCCAAGCTTCCGGCTAGACTGTTGAGACTGTAGTGATGGCCCTTAGCTTGTAACAGTTGGTCAGCTTCAATGTTACCCAACTGGCTCACTGCACCATCTGCGGGGCTCACCAAGGTAAATTCACCGTCTGCCAAGGGGCGGGCGTCAGCCTTCAGAGCGCGTGTAAAAAAGTCGTTGAAAGATGCGAACTCATCGAGGCAAGTGACTTGCGCCTCTTCTAAAGTCACTTGGTAGGCTTTCGCAAATTGTTGAATAAAGAGCGACTTAACCCATGCGCGCTCGCTACAAGCCAGCTTTGCCACAGCGCGAGACAAGGCATGTTGAGGCAGTACTTTTTGTAGACTTGCGAACCATGTACTCATGCTGTTTTGTCCTGCTCACCAATTTCAATGGGCGTGTCTTCGCGGTTACCCCATTCAGACCAAGAGCCATGGTAGGCTCGGATATTCCAGCCTAACAAGCGGCCCAACATGTACGATAATCCTGAGCGGTGATGAGTTTGGCAATGGGTGATGATACTTTGTGCATTTGTGAGCCCTAGTTTGCTCAATTGTGCGTGTAAGTTTACGGTTATTTTCTGCTGCGAGTCTTTCAGCAGTGTCCAATCTAGATTTATCGCCCCAGGAATATGCCCGGCGCGGGCTGCTGCTTGTTTAACGCCGATGTATTCTTGGTGGGAGCGAACGTCCCATATCACTTGGTTTGGATCTTCTATGGCACGTAGCACGTCATCGATTTCTGCGATGGGTGTTGGGTCAATGGACAACTTTACTGATGTCGCCGGGTTGGCCTCGGCTGTGCCTTGATGTAGAGGCAAACCGGCAGCAATCCAGGCATGTAGGCCGCCGTTGAGGTATACCCAAGTTCTATGGCCTATCACATCTAGCGTCCAGGCTAATCGCCCCGCCCAACCACCGCCTTCGTCGTCAAGCAGTACAATTTTTTTGTTGGGTGTATAGCCGATACGTGAAAACAACTGTTCCAGTGCTGACAGTTCAGGCAGCCGCCCTGTTGCTGGTGGAATTCCGCAAACCAATTCTTGCGGCGTCACCAATACCGAACCAGCAATATGCGCTTGCTGAAAAACTTCTAGGCTGGTGACTTGAACAATGAGCCAATCTTCAGTTTGCAAGCATCTGTTGAGTTGGTCTGCCTCGAGCACTTGCAGTAGGTTGTTTGCGGCCACGGCGAAGCTCCTATCATCACTGGGCGGGAGCGCATACTATCTCAAACCACGATGGGCAGCCCAGGGTAGAACCGATTTGAGGGCAAAAATTTGAGGATTAAAAATTAATGACAGTTGTAATGGAGCCACGGGTTTGAGCGCGGATTTAGTCTGGATGGACTTAGAAATGTCTGGTCTGGACCCGTCGAAAGAACGCATCATTGAAATCGCTACTATAATTACAGACAGCGACCTCAATGTCATAGCCGAGGGCCCAGCTTTGGCGATTCGCCAACCCCAAGCATTGCTCGATGCCATGGATGATTGGAACCAAACTCATCACAGCGCGTCGGGGTTGCTTGATCGCATGAAGAAAGAAGGTGTGACAGAACTAGAAGCGCAAGCCAGTACCTTGGCGTTCATCGAAGAACATGTGGCAGCGGGTACAGCACCTTTGTGTGGCAATACCATATGGCAAGATCGGCGCTTTTTGAGCCGCTATATGGTGACGTTGGAGGCTTATTTACACTACCGCATGATTGATGTCAGCAGCATCAAAGAACTGGCACGACGTTGGCGCCCTGACGTGGCCAAGAGTTTCACTAAGAAAAATGAACACACCGCATTGGCCGACATTCGCGAGTCTATCGGCGAGTTGCGGCACTATCGCGAGCATTTCTTCCGTCTAAGATGATTTTTCGATCTAACTAGTTCTTGTCCAAAATACGCAGTATTTGGGGCTAGAACTAGCGAGGGCAGGACGCCCGGGACAAAATCCGTAGGGTTTTGGAAGGTTTCTGCAAGAAACCGTTGGGAGAAAATTGCCAGGAAGGCAATTTTCGGACAGAAACTAACTAAGTCTTTCGAGGGCCCATTGAATGTGTTCAGCCACCATCGCGGAGGCGGTCTGTTTGCGGTGCTTTAAGGCAGAAATTGCGGCTGGCGAAGAAGTGCCGTTGCCGATAGCTATGGCTAAGTTTCTCGACCATTGTTCGAAGTTGACCCGGCGCATGGCAGAACCTTCGGTCAGGTTTAGAAATTGTACTTCACTCAAATTAAACAGATCTAATAGCCGTGGTGCCTCTAAGCCATGCCGGGGTTTGAAATCGTCTTGGGTGGTGGTTTGGGCGGTGCGGTTCCAGGGGCAGAAGAGCTGACAGTCATCGCAGCCATATATTCGGTTACCCATGGCGGGCCTCAGGTCGATAGGAATGCTGCCTTTGTGTTCGATGGTCAAATAAGAAATACACTTGCGAGCATCTATCTTTTTCGGACTCAATATCGCTTGGGTCGGACACACGGTCATGCAAGCATGGCAGTTACCGCAGTTGTCTTGTGACGCCTCATTTTGTGCTTGCTCTGGATCTGGGTCCAGCGCCAGGGGTGCGTTGGTGTAAATCTCACCGAGAAAGAACCAAGAACCTGCCTGCTTGTGCAAGATTAGGGAATGTTTACCCATCCAACCCAAGGCTGACTTTTCGGCCAAAGCTTTTTCTAATACTGGGGCGGAATCGGTGAAGGCACGATAGCGGTGATGGGGTAGAGTGGCATTGATTTTAGCTGCCAATTTTGCCAGTCGTTTGCGTAGAACTTTGTGATAGTCACGCCCCAGCGCATAACGCGAGATATAGCCGAGGTCTGCCTGGTTCAGCACCTCAAGTGGTTGCGTATCAGGATAGAGATAGTTCATTCTGGCGCTGATCACGCGACAGGTTCCAGGTTCTAATAAATCTGGATGTAGCCGCTTTTCCAGGTTTCGATGCAGATAGCCCATGCTGCCAGCGAAACCTTTGCGTAGCCAATCTCGCACATGAGGTTCATGCGCGCCGAGGTCGACATCGGTAATGCCTATGGCTTGGAAACCCAGTGCTTGGGCCCATTTTTCCAGGGTTTGTTTGTCCGGTAGTTGTGCTTGCAAAAGGTTTACTCAGCTGTCGACTATGGTGGTGTGGATCGCAGTATAATCGCTCTGATGAAGCAGACTACAACCCATGTATTTGATGCTCTACAAAGTAGAGATATCGATACTCGTGCGATTATTGATCTCGGCGTGACTGGGTTTGAACTCATGCAGCGCGCTGCCCATTTCGCTTTTAGCAGTTTGCTAAAACACTTCCCCGCAGCTAAGCAGGTTGCGGTGTTTTGCGGCAAAGGTAACAACGCCGGGGATGCTTACTTGGTTGCGGTGCTGGCCCAGCGTTATGGTTTGCAGGTGCAGCTTGTGAGTGTGGTTGATGTGCAAGATTTGCGCGGGCATGTGTTAACTGCGTACCAGCAGGCCATTGCTGCCGGTTTGGTGGTGCAGCAAAAGGCCACCCAGGCTTGGGTGCAAGAGTTGACGGCGGCAGTGGATTTGATCATTGATGGGTTATTGGGGACTGGATATAGAAGCCCATTGCGACCTGCTTATCGGAAGGTGATTGAGATTATCAATGCCAGCGGTTGTCCGGTATTGAGCTTAGATGTGCCCTCAGGGCTTAGTGCGGACACCGGTGCGGTGGAAGAGGTCGCGGTTGTTGCCGAGGTTAATGTTTCTTTTGTCACGCAAAAAGTGGGGTTGTTCACTGGGCAGGGGAAAGCCCATGTGAATTGTCAGGAGTTTTCTGACTTGGGGGTAGTGGTCGACACCCGTGATGGCATTGCCTTGTTGTATTGGGATGCTGCAGATATGCCTGCCTTAGATGCGACAACCTACAAACATCGTCAAGGTAGTGTGATGGTGGTCGGTGGCGATACGCAAATGCCCGGCGCGGTTTCTATGAGTGCTGAGGCAGCGCTGCGTGTCGGCGCCGGCTTAGTGACAGTGGCAACTCGGGCACAACATAGTTCCATCATCGTTGCTCGGAATCCTGAGGTGATGGTGGTAGATGCTGCACACATGTCTGAGCGTTTGCGTAACGCAGACCTAGTGATTCTGGGGCCAGGCTTAGGCCGGTCAGAGTGGGGTAAATTGTTATTCGACGAGGTAGCAAACACCTCTATTCCTACAGTGTTAGATGCTGATGGCTTGTATTGGCTGGCTGAGCAAGGCGAGTGGTGTGGTGGCGAGTTGTATATTACACCGCATGCTGCAGAGGCGGCGCGCCTGCTGGATTGCAATGTGGTACAAGTGCAACAAGATCGAATTCATGCAGCGCGCCAGCTTGCCGCCATGTACTCGGCGAGCGTGGTGTTAAAGGGTGCCGGTTCTGTCATATGTAGCAATGGCGAAGTGAGTATTTGTTGTCATGGTAATCCTGGCATGGCAACAGCAGGTATGGGGGATGTGCTGAGTGGCGTGATAGGCGGTTTTCTAGCGCCGTTTGCCAATGCCGATATCAATGCCGATACAGGTACAGATACAAATCGACAGATGCGCCATCAGCTTTTTGCCAAAGCGGTTGCATTGCACAGTGCTGCGGCTGATGAGGCGGCACAAACTTTGGGTTACAGATCGTTGCTTGCTACGGATGTGATTCGAATGTTGCCGAGCTTGTTAAGTTCAAACAGGAGTACTGGGCTGTGATGGAAACCGTACAAACCCTCGTTGACGAGCAAGCGACCTTGAACTTTGGCGGGCAGCTGGCGTTGCAACTTGTCGCACAATTTGGCGGCAATGCGGTAATCTTCCTGCAAGGCGATTTGGGTGCAGGCAAGACCACCTTGGTGAGAGGGTTATTACATCAGTTAGGATATTCAGGTGTAGTTAAGTCTCCAACCTATACATTGCTTGAGCCCTACCACATCGAAATGTCGAATGGCTCCGCTCAAAGTACGGAAACGCAAGATGTGTATCATTTTGACCTCTACCGGGTACAAGACCCTCTGGAGTTAGAATTTGTTGGTTTTGACGAACTAGTGGACGGTCCTGGCTTAAAGTTGTTTGAATGGCCACAAAGAGCTGATAGTTGGCTGCCTACGCCAGATGTAAGTGTCTCGCTCAGCGCGGTAAAAATTGGCGATCATATTGGCCGAGAGGTACATGTTAGCTTCACGTAACAAATTGGCTCTGCTGTCATTGCTGTTAGCGGCAAACTCTTTCGCTGGCACCACTTTGCTGCAAGGGGTGCGTATTCACGAAGCGCCAGATTCCACGCGGGTGGTGTTCGACACCAATTTGTCAGTGAAATACGAAGTGTTTTCTCTCAATAATCCGAATCGTATTGTTGTCGATCTGATTGGCGTAAAACCAGAATCTGGTTTCGATCCGTCTGTAGTGGCAATGGGTCGAGCGAGGATCAGCGATATTCGTACCTCCCAACGTGGTGATACTTACCGCCTGGTTATCGACACAAAGCAAAAGTTGTTACCCGAAGCATTTGCCCTTAAACCCATAAAACCCTATGGCCATCGCTTAGTGGTAGATTTGCTGGCGTCTGTAAAGCCGCCGGTCAAACCCTCTATACCGGTTGCCAAGAACCGCAATGTAATCATAGCCATTGATGCAGGTCACGGTGGTGACGATCCGGGAGCGATCGGACCCATGCGTATCCAAGAGAAACGTGTGGTGCTACAAATTGCCAAGCGGATAGCGAAAAAAATTAACGCGATAACAGGCTTCACAGCGATTCTGGTTCGTACTGGCGACTACTACTTGCCCCATCGTAAACGAACTCAAATAGCTCGGGAAAAACGTGCTGATCTGTTCCTATCCATTCATGCAGATGCCTTTAAACACGCTAATGTGCGGGGTGCGTCGGTGTACACGTTGTCTGATCGTGGGGCGAGTAGTGAAACTGCGGCGTGGCTTGCCGAGCGAGAAAATAGATCAGATCTGCTGGGCGGAGTAGGCAATGTTAGCCTAATTGATAAGGACGTTGTGTTGGCACATGTGTTATTAGATTTGTCTATGGATGCCAATCGATTACAAAGTATTGAGGTGGGTGAAGCGATTTTGACGAGTATGGGTCGCGTCACAAAGTTACACAAACGAACCGTTGAGCAAGCTGCTTTTGTGGTGCTTAAATCTCCCGACATGCCGTCAATACTGGTCGAGACAGGGTTCATCTCTAACCCGCAAGAAGCGAAACGACTTTCGCAAGCTGAACATCAAGATAAGATAGCCCGGGCCATTACTACGGGGGTTGAGCAGTTTATGCGTAGTAGCCCACCACCTGGAACGTTGCTAGCGAGTCGCGTAGGTGAAATGCAATACACCATTGTGCGTGGAGATACCTTGTCTCGTATTGCCCAACAATATGGCATTAGCTCGCGTGCGTTGAAGAGAAAAAATGGTTTGCGCAGCGACAGTATTAGAGTTGGCCAGGTCATCGTCATTCCTACAGGTGGCTAACATGTCAGTGCCCAGAGTTAAACGTCTTGCTGCCTTCGTTGCAGATCAAATTGCCGCTGGGGAGGTGGTGGAAAGACCCAGCTCTATCGTTAAAGAACTGATTGAAAACAGTCTTGACGCGGGCGCGACTCAAATTGACGTGCGAACCGAAGCCGGTGGCGTTGCGCTCACATGGGTTCAAGATAATGGCCACGGCATAGATGCGCAAGATTTGGAATTAGCTTTCGAACGCCATGCCACTTCGAAAATAGTCGACGCAAAAGATTTATTAGGCGTTGAAAGTTTAGGCTTTCGTGGTGAAGCACTGGCCAGCTTATCTTCTGTTGCACGAGTAAAATTAAGTTCTGCGATTGCGGGGAGTGCCAGCGGTGCGGTTCGCGAGGTTCATGGTGGAAAGCTCGTTCATCAAGGACCCATCGCGCACAATCAAGGCACCACTGTTGATGTTCGCGATTTATTTTTTAATATCCCAGCTAGGCGTAAATTTTTAAAAACACAGCGCACGGAAATGTCACGTATAGACCAAGTAGTACGTCGTTTGAGCCTTGCGCATATGGGTGTCGGTTTTAGTTTGCAGCAAGCGGGTGAAAACGCGAGCTCGAAAGCACGGCGCTTTGCTTTACCTGCTGGCCGTATCAATGAACGACTAACGCAAGTGTTAAGTAAATCTTTTGTCGATGAATCGGTAGTTATTGAGGAAAGCCGCGATGATTATCGCTTGCACGGCTGGGTTGGTTTGCCAAATCATCATCGGCGCCAAACGGATCAGCAATTCTTTTACGTAAACGGTCGCGCGATTACTGACAAGGTGGTGGGTCATGCTATTCGGCAAGCCTATGCAGATGTCATGTTTCACGGTCGTCATGCGGTATTTGTGTTATTTCTAGAATTGCCGCCCGCGGTGGTAGACGTCAACGTACATCCCACCAAACACGAGGTTCGATTTCGTGATGCTCGGCGCGTGCATGACTTTATATTTGGGTCGCTGAACCGGGTTTTGCGTGAAGTTCGCCCAGATGCAGTGGAAAATGCATCAGCGCCGGCTAATACAGCCCAAGAACCCACAACACAGTACAACACGTGGAAGTCTCCCAGTGCTCAACCGGGTTTGGTTTTGAGCGGTCCTGGTGGATCAAATAGTGGGCTGCTGCCACTCGTGGCAGAGCATTCCCCTGCTTGGTCCGTCCTCGATTCGACCTCCAAAACTCTTCAAGCTCACATGGACACACCACCTCTAGGATTTGCCATAGCTCAATTACATGGGGTGTATATTCTGGCTCAAAACCAACAAGGCTTGGTCATGGTCGATATGCATGCAGCCCATGAACGTGTTACCTACGAAAAATTGAAGGCTCAAGCGGCTAAGCAATACGTCTCGAGGCAGCGTCTTTTAGTGCCTGCGCATGTAGATGTGTCTGTGGCCGAAGCAGACTTGGTCGAAGATATGGCAGAGCAGTTGCAAGCCGTAGGTTTGGTTGTGGAAAGAGTGGGTCAGCAAGCCGTCAGCGTGCGAGAAATTCCTGCTTTGTTGTCACAGCAAGACATCCAACTGATGATCACTGACTTGTTGGCAGAATTAGCCGAGTTCGGTGCCAGTGAAGAAATTTCTCGGCGGCAACTCGACTTGCTTGCCAGTGTGGCTTGTCACGGATCTGTGCGTGCAAACCGCGCGTTGTCTTTGTTAGAAATGAACACGTTACTGCGGGAGATGGAGCACACCGAAAATGCAGGTTTGTGTAACCATGGTCGCCCAACTTATTTCACCTATGCCATGGAAGCCCTAGACAAGTTGTTCTATCGAGGCCAGTGATGTGGGGTAGCGATGTGGGGAAGCAATGAAGCGTGATCTGGTTTTGATCTTGGGCCCTACTGCGGTAGGCAAAACGAGTGTGGCCATGGCGCTTCAAGATCTAATCGGCGGAGTACAAGCTGCTCAACTGATTAGTGTCGACTCGGCGATGGTTTATCGAGGCATGAACATTGGCACCGCAAAGCCCACAGATGAAGAATTGCGGGCTTATCCGCATGATCTCATCAACCTGCTTGAGCCCAATCAGACTTATACAGCGGCCGATTTTGTCGCTGATGCGGACGCCGCGGTTGTAGCCGCCTGGCGCAGGGGCCAACTTCCGATATTGGTGGGCGGTAGCATGTTGTATGCCAAGCGTTTTATTGAAGGCATGGCTAAGTTACCCCAATCGGATGTTTTGGTACGCACTGCTATAGAGGCAGAGCTGGCCAAATGTGGGGCTCAATCTCTGCATGATGAGCTGGCTGCTTTCGACCCCGAAGCTGCCTCCAACATTCATCCCAACAATCCCCAACGTTTAGTGCGTGCGTTGGAAGTGGTGCGTACTACTGGGCAACCCTTGACACAATTGTGGCGGGAACAAGCCGGTGGTAGCGTGGTCGAACGAATACGCGCGCGGGCTAAGATTTTTTCCATTGAGCCTGATGATCGAAAAATGCTGCATGAAAAAATTGCCCAGCGTTTTGATGTGATGATGCAAAATGGATTCGAAGCTGAGCTTCGCCAGTTAGCACGGCGTGGTGATTTACATGCGCAAATGCCTTCGATGCGCTGCGTAGGATACCGACAGGGTTTGCAGTATTTGGCCGGGGAAGTTTCTTATGAAACTTTCGCGACAGACACCGTTACTGCAACCCGGCGGTTAGCTAAACGACAGCTCACCTGGCTAAGAAACTGGCCAGCAATAGTGCGCTTAAACTGGGGTCAAAACGAAGCCACGGCACGCCAAATAGAACAACAGCTCGGCTGAGTACATATTCGGCGAGGAATTATCGTGTTACCCTTGGTATCACATACCAGGGATTTTTTAGTGGTGAGTTTGATCCGCGAAACTTGGCCATGGCTAAGTTATGGCACCGTCATAGCTCAGAGATAGCTCAGAGATAGAAAAGGAGAACACAATGTCAAAGGGGCATAGCCTACAAGACCCTTATCTGAATGCTTTGCGTAAGGAGCGGGTGTCCGTTTCCATCTACCTTGTCAATGGAATTAAGCTGCAAGGTCAGATCGAATCTTTTGATCAATTCGTGGTTTTGTTAAAGAATTCAGTGAGCCAAATGGTTTACAAACATGCCATATCAACCGTGGTTCCAGCCCGCAATGTTAAAATTCCGACGGCTACCAACGAAGAGGAATAGCTTAAGCGACCCGGTTACCACTTTAGTCCGCAATATTTTTTTTAGGGAATCTGGTGTGGAAGGTCATTTGAGAAACTTACCAATAGTTATGCGTAGGTCAGAGCATGTTATTTGAACGGCCCGAAGCCGGACACCGCGCTGTGGTGTTGCAGGTTGAATTAAAGAGGCAGGCGAATCCTGATCGTGGTGAATTCGTCGAGTTGGCCAAGTCTGCCGAAATCGAAGTGGTTGATGTGGTGGTTGCGCGTCGCGACGTGCCTCAACCCCGCACCTATATTGGTTCCGGTAAAGTAGATGAAACGCGCCAAGCATTGGCTGCTGCGGATGCTGACCTACTGTTGATCAACCACGAGTTGTCCGCCAGCCAACAACGCACCCTCGAAAGCAGTCTTGAATGTCGAGTGATTACTCGTACGGAATTGATTCTTACTTTGTTTGCTGACCGTGCCCGTAGTCATGAGGGCCAATTGCAGGTTGAACTTGCACAACTTAAACATGCGCAGACCAGACTCGTACGTGGGTGGACTCACCTAGACCGACAAAAAGGTGGCATTGGCATGCGTGGCGCCGGTGAAAAGCAAATTGAACTCGATCAGCGCATGCTCGGGGAGCGTATCAAGGCAGTAGATAAGAAACTGCAAGATGTGACCAAGCGACGCCGTCAAAATAGACGCAGTCGAGTTCGGCGAGGTGCCCCTACTGTCGCCCTGGTAGGCTATACCAACGCCGGCAAATCGACACTGTTCAACCGTCTGACTAATTCCTCGGTATATGCCGAAGACCAGCTGTTTGCCACCCTCGACCCCACTGTCCGAGCCCTAGCAATTCCCGGGCTCAAAGACGTTGTCCTGGCTGACACAGTCGGCTTCGTTAGTCTGCTGCCGCATGCCTTGGTGGAGGCGTTCAAAGCCACCTTGGAAGAAGTAGTCCGAGCCGATTTATTGCTACATGTTATCGACGCGTCGGATCCGATGTGGGAAGAACGTATCGTACAGGTGAACGAAGTGTTGCAAGATATCGGTGCGGTTGATATGCCACAATTGCTGGTATTCAACAAAATAGATTTGTTAAAGGAAAGTGATCACTTTGGTAAATCTGCTGCTAAGGTGAGTGCGCTTACAGGGGCGGGTATAACTGACCTGCTGGCACAGATTGGTGATAAACTTGGGGTAGTTGCTCCTCATCAAGTTCGTATTGATTCAACCGATGGACGTACTCGTGCTTGGTTGTATGAGGCCGGTGCTGTTTTAGATGAGCAACTTTTGGAAGATGGATCATTGCAATTGACCTTGCAGGCAGATGCACACATGATCGCAGAGCTTAAAAAGACGCCGCGAGTTTCCTTACACGCAACTCGCGGTCGATGAAGAAAATTAACGGAGACAAACATGGCGTGGAATGAGCCAGGTGGCGGTGATAAAGACCCTTGGGGAAACCGGGGCGATCAAGGTCCACCAGATTTGGATGAAGCTATTCGTAAGCTGCAGTCGCAGTTGTCGGGTATCTTCGGTGGAAAAAAAGGTGGCGGCGGCGGTGGTTCGGGTAGCGGTTTGTCCGGCAGTATGATTGGCTTGATCGGATTCGTGCTGTTAGCCATCTATGGCTTTACCGGCATCTATCAGGTAGACCAACAGGAGCGCGGTGTGGTGTTTCGCTTCGGTGAGGTACTCGTAGATGATCTCCAGCAACCTGGGTTACATTGGAACCCACCGATTATTGATCAAGTCGAAATTGTAAATGTCACCCAAGTGCAATCGCTCAGTCATCAATCACTGATGTTGACCACCGATGAGAACATCGTTGATGTGAGCATTACCGTGCAATGGGTAGTAGATGATCCGGTGGCGTACCTGATCAATGTGAGCAATCCGATGAGCAGCCTCGGTCACGCCACTGAGAGTGCTTTACGTCATGTGGCGGGTAGTTCCACCATGGACCAAGTGATTACCGATGGTCGCGAGGCGATTGCTGCGGAAGTACAAACACGCCTACAACAGTACTTAAACAGCTATGGTACGGGCATATTTGTGCGCAAAGTGAATATCGACCAAAGCGCGCCACCCACTCAGGTGCAAGATGCGTTTAATGACGTACAAAAAGCCAAAGAAGATCAGCAACGTTTTATCAATCAAGCCACAGCCTATCTTGAACAGGTAGTTCCAGAGGCTCGAGGCGACGCGCGACGTCAGATTGAAGAAGCGAATGCCTATCGTGATCAAGTGATCGCCCAGGCTGATGGTGAAGCACAAAGATTCGAAAAGCTACTGACTGAATATAGTCTCGCCAAGGAGGTAACGCGCGATCGGCTCTACATTGACGCTTTGGAATCCGTATTTGCAAACTCAAGCAAGATTATGATCGATGTAGAGGGAGGCAATAACATGATGTATCTACCTCTTGATCAACTGAGAAACAGAAGCAGTGGCGACAGTTCGCTGACTGAGCAGGAAGCAATAGATAGGGCAGTAGAGCAAATTCTACGGCAAGCAAACTCTGGCCGCTCGAGTAGCGGTCGGGTTCGTGGCAACTAGGAAAACGAGGAGACAATCATGTCAATGAAAATGCTGGTAGGTTTGTTTATTGCGCTAATGTTGGTGTTACTGATTTCTCAGTCGGCATACACGATACATGCAACAGAGCGCGCCATTTTACTGCAGTTTGGTAATTTAGAAGAAGGTGATCTGCAGCCTGGATTACATTTCAAAATGCCTATTGCGCAACAAGTTAAGCGCTTTGATGCAAGAGTATTGACGCTGGATTCAACGCCAGAAGTCTATTACACACTAGAGAAGAAGCCGTTGATCGTAGATTCGTTCGTAAAGTGGCGTGTAGCTGATTTACCCAGTTTCTATGAAAGCGCTTCTTTTGAAATGGTTCGCGCCCAACGCTTACTCCAAGAGCGGGTTAATGAAGGCTTGCGCAATCAAATCAGCCGTCGTGATATGCACGAAGTCATTTCTGGAGAACGAGACCAGCTGATGTCAGAATTGCGCGATGATCTAGACAAAGTGATGCGTGGCTATGGAATTGAAGTGATTGATGTTCGGGTTAAGCGCATCGATTTACCCACTGAAGTATCCGAAGCAGTGTACGAACGGATGAATTCTGAACGAGAAATTGAGGCGCGCCAGTATCGAGCTGAAGGTAAAGAAGAGGCGCTGGCCGTGCGCGCGGGTGCAGATCGCACGGCAGTTGTCATAGAGGCTGAGGCGTATCGTGAAAGTGAGTTGTTGCGTGGAGACGGCGATGCAAAGTCTGCCTCGTTGTACGCATCTGCTTTCAATAAGGACCCAGAATTTTATAAGTTTTACCGTAGTATCAATGCCTATACTAAGGTCTTTAGTGATAAAAGTGATTTGTTGGTGTTGGACCCGGGCAGTGAATTCTTCCAGTATTTGAACAAAGGTGATGGTTGATTCGAAACCTAGAACTTTCTGTGTAACGTAAACTCGTAATTCTATGAAGACAACCTGGCGCCTGCCCCATGGCGTCGACGAGTTGCTGCCGCCTGCGGCATGGGAGCTGGAAATGCTTCGCCGCAAGGTTCTAGACCTATTCGTTTCTTGGGGTTTCGAATACGTTGATCCTCCTGTTATTGAGTACCTTGACGCACTGCTGGTAGGTAGTGGCGAAGATCTAGACCTACAAACTTTAAAGGTGGTGGACCAAGATTCTGGTCAGCAGCTGGGTGTACGCGCTGATATGACATCCCAAGCGGTGCGTATTGATGCCCACAGTCTAGTCACCGATGAGGTGCGTAGGTTGTGTTATGCCGGTAATGTTGTATTTGCCCATCCGCAAATTGCGCATACTTCGCGTGTGCCATTCAAAGTAGGCGCAGAAATTTTTGGGGCAACTTCATTGGCCGCAGATGCGGAAATTATTCAGCTGATGTTACAAACAGTTTGTCTTGCCAACATTGAACATCCGGTGCTGCTGATTGGCCACATGGGCATTTATCGAGGTTTGGTGGATGCATTGATCACGGCAGGTGATCTAGACCCGCAAGCACAAGCCGCTCTGTTTGCTAACGTTCAACGCAAATCTCAAGCCGATATTCGTGCGCAATTACCCAGCAGTGGGTTGGGTGAGATGATGATCGACCTGCCTATGTTGATGGGTGGAGTCGATCGCTTAGATGATATTCGCAAGCGGCTGAACAACGCGCCTGCGGGGGTGATTGATGCATTGAATCAACTAGAAGAGCTAACAGAAATTATTTTAAGCACTGTCTCCGATATAGATATTCGCTTGGATGTATCTGAACTGTCTGGGTATGGATATCACAATGGTCCGGTGTTCGCTGTTTATCATCCTGAGCATGGGAGTGCGTTGGCACAAGGTGGCCGTTATGACGGTATCGGCGCAGCCTTTGGCCGTCCGCGACCCGCTACCGGTTTCGATACCAACTTAAAATTAATGTTGGAAACTAATGCCAGCGCTGCGCAAGTAGTGTTTGCGCCCTATGTTGCACCCAGCTTGTTAAACCAAGCTCGCGCGTTGCGGTCATATGTAGATGAATTAAGACTAGCTGGTGTTAACGTTAAAATGGCGCTTTCACCGAATGAACCTCTACCTAAAATGTGTGCCAAGACGCTGGTCGAAAAACAAGGGCAGTGGCAAATTACAGATGTGTAGTCGTGGCCAGTATGCTCACGCCAGACGTCAAATAACTCTTTTTAACTAACAGGACATTGAGAAAAATGGGACGAAATGTGGTCGTCGTAGGCACCCAATGGGGTGATGAAGGAAAGGGTAAAATAGTCGATTTGCTCACTGACAACGTGGCTGCGGTAGTTCGTTTTCAGGGTGGGCACAATGCCGGCCACACATTGGTAATAGACGGCGAAAAAACAGTATTGCACGTTATTCCATCAGGCATTCTTCGCCACAACGTACTATGTGTGATTGGTAATGGTGTGGTGATAGAACCGCATGCACTGCTAACAGAAGTCGAAACATTAGAGGCCAGAGGTGTGCCCGTGCGCGAGCGTCTTAAAATTTCCGCAGCGTGCCCGCTCATTTTGCCTTATCACGTGCAGTTAGATCTGGCGCGAGAAGAAGCCAGGGGTTCTCAGAAAATTGGCACCACTGGGCGTGGCATTGGGCCCGCATACGAGGACAAGGCAGCTCGACGCGGGGTTCGCCTGGGTGATTTGTTTTATTGGCAGGAGTTTGCTTCCAAGTTGGCCGAGGTGATGGAGTATCACAACTTTCAATTGCGCGAGTACTACAAAAAGCCTGAAGTCGATTTCCAGAAAACCCTCGATGATTGTGCGCAGGTGGCAGAACAAATTAAACCTATGGTTTGTGATGCGGTACCGTTGTTACACAGTTTGAGAGAGGACGGCGAGAACCTCTTATTTGAAGGTGCACAAGGTGCGTTACTTGACATAGACCTGGGCACCTATCCCTTTGTGACCTCTTCGAATACCACCGCCGGAGGAACAGCAGTGGGTAGCGGGTTTGGTCCTCGCTACCTAGATTATGTGCTGGGAATTACCAAGGCATACTCTACACGGGTAGGGTCCGGGCCCTTCCCGACAGAGCTGTTTGATAAAACCGGTGATCGTCTTGCAAAAAAGGGTCACGAATTTGGATCTACCACAGGCAGACCAAGACGCTGCGGTTGGTTTGATGCCACAGCATTGCGCCAGGCGGTGCAAATTAACTCAATATCAGGTCTGTGCCTAACCAAGCTCGATGTTCTTGACGGGCTCGACACCCTACGTATCTGTGTGGCTTATATTGACCCAGATGGAGGCAAGGGGTCTGCTCGGTTTGGTAGTGAATACTACTCGGCGCTTAAACCTGTTTATGAAGATTTACCGGGGTGGCACGAATCGACTGTGGGTTTGTCGAATTTTGACGAGCTACCCGCAAATGCAAAGCGTTATATCAAACGCATAGAAGAAGCTGTTGGGGCGCCCATAGATATTATTTCGACCGGCCCAGACCGCAAAGAAACAATCGTTTTGAAAGATCCGTTCGTTAGCGACTAAGTTGCGCGAGATTGAGTAAAATCTCCACTCAATGAATACTTAGAGGGTTTCCGTGGACTCAAAATTGCTAGAAATTCTTGTCTGCCCTGTCAGCAAGGCGGGTTTGTATTTTCGCAGGCAGGAGGAAGAGTTATGGTGCCGTGTTAGCCGCTTGGCCTATCCGGTTCGTGATGGTTTGCCTGTCATGATCGAGGCGGAGGCTCGTCCACTCACCGATGAGGAATGTGCAACCCTGGCATAGCAATGGCCACTCACAGTAAGGCTAAAACACTTGTATCCTTAAATGTGTACAATCGGTGGCCCTTTTTGGTAAAGCGGTTGATCCATGAGTAAACCCACCCTTGTTTCCAACCAGAACATGCCAGATATTGCGCGCAGATCCCTAAGTGAAGCCCAAGACACACTAGATTGGGTGGGTATGAGTCAGGTTCATCAGCCGTTGTTGGTCAAAGATGGCGATACCAGCAAGGCCGTGCAAGCCAAGGTTCAAGTGTATGTCAATCTAGCTGACCCCATGGCCAAGGGCATTCACATGTCGCGCCTCTACCTCATATTGGATGAGCACGCGGAGACTCGCCCGCTGACTGCGGCTGGCCTAAAAATGTTGCTCGGCAGTATCTTAGAGTCACATCACGATTTGAGTACCAATGCTTTTGTGCAGTTCGAATTCGACCACTTTATTCGCCGCCGTGCGCTAATCAGCGATAATCAAGGCTGGGCGTCTTATCCAGTGATGGTTAAAGGCACGCTGATCAAGGGTGAGATTGTCTTAGAGCTTTGAAGTTCAGTATTCATCCACCTGTCCGTGCTCGGCAGCCCTTGCCCGGCAGTTGATCCAGCAGCAATTTGAAAAAGACTTTGGCCGCACAGGTGAAGTCAGTGTGAATGATGTTAAGGCTTGGCTAGGTACCGAAGAGGGGATTAATGCAACCCCTCACAGCCAACGTAGCACGGCTAAAATTTTGGTCAACTTGACACCAGATTTGGATGAGTTTCCCTTGAGTGATTTAATTAATAAAGTCGAAGAAGAGTTGAAAACCCCTGTGCAAGCAGCGGTTAAGCGAGAGGATGAACAAGAATTCGCACGTCTTAACGGAGAGAATTTGATGTTTGTCGAAGACGCAGGCCGCAGGCTGAAGTCTGCCTTGTTAGAAGATGAGCGCTGGTGTGATTTTTGGGTTCGCATAGAACATCACGAAAGCCTGCACGCGCACGACGCCGTTGGTGTATTTACCAAAGGCAACGAGAAGGGTTACTTACCCATTCCTTAGGGTCAAAATATGACGGTAGTAATAAGCGGTGCAGGATTGTGGAAGCCTGATGAATTTGTCACCAATGAAGAATTGGTAGAGGCTTACAACGGCTACGTTGCCCAGTTCAACGAAGAGTTCGCCGCTCAGATCGAGTCTGGTGAAGTTGAGGCCAAGCCTTCATCTAGTGCCGAGTTCATCGAAAAGGCCAGCGGCATTAAGCAACGTTACACCTACTGCAAAGCAGGTATTCTTGACATTAATCGTATGCGGCCATTGTTGCCCCCTCGTGGCGACGATGAATTGTCGCATCAGGCAGAGATGGCAGTGAATGCCGCAAAAAAAGCCCTAGCCGCAGCTAACAAGACAGCCAGCGACATAGACATGGTTATCGTGTCGTGCGCATATACCCAACGTTCCTATCCAGCCATTGCCATTGAGGTACAGCAAGCTCTAGGTATTAACGGTTTTGGTTTTGATATGTTGGTGGCATGTTCCGCCGCAACCTTTGCCCTACACAGAGCCCATGACGCAGTAGCGGCGGGCTCTTCTAAAGGTGTACTGGTGATTAATCCTGAACTCACCACACCCCAAGTTAATTTTAAAGACCGAGACGGCCACTTCATTTTTGGTGATGTTGCCACCGCGGTAGTGGTCGAGGAAGCGCAAACCTGCAGTAGCCAACACAGCTACGAAATCATAGGTACGCAAGCGCTAACACAGTATTCTAATAATATACGTTCCAACTTTGGTTATTTGTCCTATGCGGATGATTCAGAACCCTTCGCGGATGACAAACTATTTCGCCAAAATGGACGCAAGGTTTTCAAAGAAGTGTGCCCAATGGTGGTCGAACACTTAACCTCTCAAGTAGAGAATATTGGTCTAAAAGTAGCAGACATAAAACGTTGGTGGCTGCATCAAGCGAATATCAATATGAACGATCTCATTGCGCGTCGGTTGTTGGGTAGAGAGCCAAAATTCTTAGACGCGCCCATCGTGCTTGATGAATATGCAAATACAGCATCAGCAGGCTCGATTATTGCGTTCAACCTTTACCATGAAGATCTGCAGGCGGGAGACCTGGGGGTGATATGCTCTTTTGGAGCAGGCTATTCCATTGGCTCACTTGTTGTCCGCAAACGCTAACCGTAAACGGTGAGATAGTTCGTTCATTACCTTGTTGGGAAATGAAATGAAGAATGATCAAAAACACAAGTGGATATTCCCTGCACGATTCAGAGCTAATGCTTATAGTTGGAAAGCTTCTAGCTTGGCTTGTCAGCGTTTGCGTGAAGCTGTTTCCGAGATCAAAAAGGTTGCAAAGAAAGAGCCTATTTTTGGGGCCCAGGGTGCGGTTCGATTAATGGAAAAACTTTGGCCTGCGCTGGAACATATAGACACGTCCAGCGGTGCCCTGGGAGCAGCCGTAAATTGGGCGCTTGACGAATTGATTCCCGTTGTGGTCAAGGCCCCAGCGGATCAGAAAACGCGCGATAAATGGCTTGCAAGACTTTGGCAGGCCATGGAGGACGATGGCGTCGATTATCTAGGTCCGGTAGGTGACCGGTGGGGCGAACTCTGTGGTTCAGTGGATGTGGCTGGTAAATGGGCTGATGACTTAGCCCCCACATTGAAAAAATCTTGGACAGACCCTAATCTGGGCAGCTACTTCCATGGTGCAACGGCGTGTTTGTCCTGTCTGCTGGTAACAGGCCGGCATCAGGAATTATTTGATTTGTTGGCGATGGACCGACATCCGATGTGGCACTACCGGCGTTATGGTGTTGAGGCATTAGTGGCCTTGGGCAAAAAGGCGGACGCGGTGAAGTTTGCAGAGGCGTCACGGGGTTTGAATCAGCCCGATTCAGCCATAGATCGTGCATGCGAGGAAATTTTGATGTCTAGCGGCCTGCATGAGGAAGCCTATCAGCGCTATGGTCTAAG
The DNA here is from genome assembly GCA_003230835.1 of Gammaproteobacteria bacterium. GTDB lineage: Bacteria > Pseudomonadota > Gammaproteobacteria > Pseudomonadales > Azotimanducaceae > UBA4421. The sequence continues at coordinate 529 of QIGT01000283.1, read as the reverse complement.
TGCCGCGCAGGGTAACTCCTATCTTGCACAGTTTCGCTCTGTGGCAAAACGCTATCCCATGAAAGACAAGGCTGAAATTCTGGCCGACCTGATCGCCACGACACCGGGACAGGAAGGCAAATGGTTTGCAACGGCCAAAAACATTGAGCTTTACGATTTGGCTCTTGAAATCGTGAGCAAAAGTCCCTGCGAACCAAAAACCCTAACCAGGGCAGCAAGAGACTATGTGGATAGTGAGCCAGAATTTGCGCTGGGTTCTGCCATGGCGGCCCTTCGCTGGTTGTGTGAAGGATGGGGCTACGAGGTTACCAGTGTTGATGTGTTAGAGGCATATGATCGGGCGATGGATGCGGCAACTAAACTGGACAATATTAATGAAGTAACAGATCGGATTCGGCAACTCCTTGAATCAACGGACAGTTCAGCAACATTGTTTGTTAAGCAGTCGTTAGCGGCGCGGATGCACAGCCATCTCAGTACATGATGAAAATATGCGTATATAATCATTAAATATAGCCATATTCTACCC